>DYJR01000034.1 GCA_020723015.1 Arcobacter nitrofigilis | reverse complement strand
AGTTTTATGCTATTGCTTTAAAGGGGATGGTACAACGTGGTGAAACTTGACACTTAGACACAACAAAATATAAAACATATATAGTCATTACAATACCTAATGGCACTATAATTGTACTGAATATACTAAAAATATTTAGATAATGAGATAAGCCATTTGTGATATAATTTTCATACAATACATTAGAATTCTCAAAAAGCGTTATATAATCATTCCATACACTAATTAAAGTAATTAACTGTACAATCGAAATTATAAATAAAATCTTATTTTGTCTTTGTTCTATTTTAGAGGTCTTTTTAGAATACAACCTAGTTAAATAATCTTTGAAAAAGCTTATATATTTATTTGAGTTATTTAACTTATTTTCAATATTCCACCTTTGTTGTATTTTTTGATAGATTAACTCATTATCTACCTCAATAGCAAGTTTAAAGTTTTCATTATGCATAGTTAAAATTTCAACTTTACTTATATAGTTATCTATCATATAAACATGTTCTTCAAGCTTCACTATTGAATCTGCATTAACAATTAATTTATTATACTCATTTTCTAACATCACATTAATCTCTTTAAGATAAAACCACATATATTGCATATGAAATTGAATAGGAATATATCTATATAAATCACTTGATTTATATAATATCACTGTGTGAAAACGACCGTTAAAATTATAAAATTGTTCAAATTCTTTATCAGTAATACCTTCAATTACAATAGGTTTTATATTATTTGTTAATCTTTCAGCATTGTTATTTAAAATGAGTAATTTATTGCTTAATTGTTCATACATTGAAAAGTCATCACCAAGCCCAGACATATCAACTACATTAGTTATATTTCCAGAATTATTAGTTATATTAATATCAGACTCTTTTATTGTAAGTTTAAACTCATCATTCAATATATTTAATATTCTTTTTTTGACATCTTGTCTAATTTCATTTGCCCATATGCTAATAGGTGTATTATCTGTCTCTTTAACCAATAAATTTCTTACAGTATTGTATAAATCACTTTTAACTTTACAATAACCATTATCATAAATATCTAAAGCATCTATAGGTATATTTAATGATATTTCATAAGCTAAAATAAAATACATTAATCTATAATCAAACAATAAATAATATTTAGTATTATCCTTATCCAAGAATCTATCTAAATAATATTTATCATTTACTTTAAACGATGCTTTAAGTTCATCTTCCAATGTACCTATATTTACACTATTTTCTAAGTCTACATTCAATATTGAATAAAATACATTATTCAAATTTGCAAACTCTTTGAGCCACTTTGAAGTATATGTATTCGAACCTATATTTTTTACTACCAAATTTGAGGTTTTAGCATTAAATAGTTCTTGTAAACTACTCATACTTAATTCTATCGGTTGAAAACAGTAAAAATTCAAGTTAAGCGTATTGTGGTTAGAGGTATGTAGCTCCATGACCTTGTCTATACTCCTTTCTTAGCGGTTCTTTTGAATAATCTAATGTAAATTCATCGTTTTTTTTAATCTCTTCTATTGCAACTATACGCATAGGATTATACTTTATTTCCAGATTTGGTTTATACGAATGATTTATGTAACTATACTTAGTTCTAAAAGGTCGTACTAGTAAAGTATCTTCATCTATTGCATTCCATTCCATAAAAATATAATTTTCATACATTCCCATATCGTTTTTAATCTTGTTTTCAATATGTTCGTAATGTTCCCAAGACATAAGTTGCCCATCTAACAATCCAATAATAGAACCTTTGCTAATACTTTGCGTTGCAAATAATCCAAATCCATGAATTAAACTTGGTTTAATATCTGAAAACAAAATATTATCAACAACAACGCTTTTAACAAAATCTATGTCTCTCGTAATATCTACATTCATAAAATACCTTACACCTAATAAATATTTAGATTATACAAAAAAATTTTTAAAAACTACGACTCCCTTTTGAGCATTTGTAGTAAAAGTGATTTTATTGTTTTGTTGTTTTATTTGTAATGTTTCTTTGATTATAGACTCATTTGCCTTGATACCAAATCTCTCCAAATGAGATATACAATACTCAAAAGCATCATCAAAACTATAATCATCACTCCATGATGTTTCAAAATATGAACTAGTATGATGTATATTTTTAGCCATAAGATGATTGATGAATTTTTGGGTTTGACCGAATGTTTTGCTTTTTGAAGCGTTATGTTTTTCTATCAAAATATCAACTATATCATTGTTTTTATAATCACCCCACCCCACGAAAATACCGTAGGAAGATGTGGAAGATATAAATTTGTCAAAATGTTCAATAGATGATATGGCAGGTGTCATAGAAGCTATAACTATGTCATAGGTCTGGGCCAATTCAAAATCATCCCAACTTGATAGAATAATATCCACTTTATTATCAAGATTAAGTGTAGTTATGTCGTTTGCAAAAATATCAAGCATAGGTTGAGACAAATCCAAAGCAGTTATTTTGGATGCTTTAGATGCCAAAGGGATAGCCAAAGTTCCGGTACCGCAGCCGATATCAAGTATATTTTTATCTTCAAATTCTACACCGAAATTATGAGCCACACCAAATATAAACTTAGCGTCACGCCGTATAGACTCATCTGTGTATCGAGGGTACCTTGAAGCTAATTTGTCCCAGTAACTATTTGGAAGTTCCATCTTAAACCTTAAAATATTAAATAAATAACTAGATGAAATTCGGTGCATCATTTGCAAACAGTATCAAATCACCGATATGGGTATATTCTACCAAAGTATTTTCAAGCTCTTTTTTGTTTTTGAGGAAAATTATTTGTTTTGCCTTGATTTCACGCTCAAATATTTTTTTGTTTAAATCACCCGTCACGATAACCAAATCAAAAACTCTCTCTATTGCTTTTGCCAACGTTATATTTGCAGCCTCTGTTGATTCTACTATTCCTGGTGTTACTATTACTTTTCTACCTTTGTACGTAGAAGCAAGATTTACACCCTCTAATATACCCTCTAAATTGCCGTTGAAAGAGTCATCAAGTATAATTTTACCACCTGCTTTTATAAGCTCAAGTCTATGAGCTACAGGTTTGAGTTCTGAAAGTGCCAGTTTTATCTCATCTATGCTCATACCTAGTTGATGAGCTACAAGGATAACGGCCGTCAAATTTATAGCGTTGAAACTTCCCAAAATAGGTGCATAAAAATGCTCTATCTTATCACCCACTTCCAAATCAAACCAAATACCGTCGAGATTACTCATGGTGATATGAAGACTATCAGGGAACTTTCTTATTTTTGGATATTCCAAAATAGGAACACTCTCATGGACAAAACCGTGTTCTAGTCTAGGAGAGTTTAAAATCTCCATTTTTGTATATATGATATTATCCAAAGTTTTAAAATACTCTATATGTTGCTCCCCAACACTTCCGATAACTGCTATTTGAGGCTCCAAAAATCTTGTAATCTCATCTATATCACCCTTTGCTCTAGCCCCTGCTTCAGCTATATATACTTGAGTATTTAAAGGTAAATCATCATTTACGTCTTTTAGTATTCCTGCCATAGTATTAACGCTTCTTGGTGTCATATACGTGGTGAATTTTTTACTAAGAACTTGATTTAGGTAGTTTTTGATGGATGTCTTTCCAAAAGATGCCGTAATGGCTACGATTTTGAGCTCAGAAAAAGTTCTTAACCGTTGTTTTGCTTTTTCTTTGAAAGTCAAAAACATCATCTTTTCTATCACATAAGAGACCAAATAGGCAATAACCAAAGGCAAAATAGCACCTAGATTCGAACACCCTTTTAATGCCAAACATAGCACTATCAAAGATACGGTAACCACAAATAAAATAGCAAAAAATCTTTTTACCCTGCCCGTCAAAACCAAAGGTCTATCAAGTCTTTTATTCCACATAACGAAACTTGTAAGATACAAAGCATAAAAATATACGGCAAAATACTCAAAAGGGAGTAAATAATACAATACAAAAGGTGTGGCAAAATAGACTATATGCCATTGAGGTTTATGGTGTTTTAATATAACACGTTCTATTTGGTAGTTGTACCATTGAAGGTTTGTAATCAAATACCAGCCGAGACTCAAAATAAGTACAAAGTACGTAAAAGTAGAAATTACTTCAATCCAAGACATTTGATTTAATTACCTTCGAGATAAATTTAGCGTGTTGCAAAAAGAAATAGTGGTCGCCGTTTAGTGCATGGAAATTTGAATCTTTGATAAGTTCAGAGATTTTTTTACCGCTTTGTAGGCTTGTAGCTTTGTCTTTTGTGCCCCAAAAAATAAGTGCCGTATTTTTAAACTCTGCAAAATGCATACTAAAATCCTCATTGACAACATTTTTAAGGGTTTCATACATATTTTGAGGCATATTAGAGGCATCTTTCGTTCTAAAAACTTTTGTAAATTCTCTAAGCCCCAACCTACCTAAAATCTTAGTTAAAGCTATTTTGATTTTGACATTAAGCGGTTTTTCTTCCAATATCCCTGCACTACTTAGCAAAACTAAATATTTAGGATTCAAAAGAGTAGCTACTTTACCGCCGAAAGAATGACCCACTATCACTTCGGGAGTACTTTTAATTTCATTCAAAAATGTTTTTATAATCTCTTCATAGTCAGAGGTAGTAAGGACTTGTTCGTTAGTACTATTTCCAAAGCCGGGCATATCAATATAAATATGTCTCATCTCTTGTAAATAGGAACCAAAAGCGGTTTTCATAACCTCTTTATTACTTCCCCAACCGTGAAGAAAAACTACATCTTTAGTGGCATTAAGATTTACAATATCATAAGAAATTGAGTATAAATAGTTTTTATAAAATATATCTTTTTTTGCCACCGGAAGTCCTCCTACAATTTCCCTTTTGCCGATTTTATTTTATTTACATAATCATAATTGATTTTGATTTTTTTGTTTTTAGGAAAAAGTATATTTGATACCACTGAATTAAAATCTTCAAACAAATAATTAGCCATACTTCCAGGGATTGGATTGATTTCGTTTAACAACACCTTGCCACCAACTACGAAAAAATCACATCTAATAATAGAACCTATAAAAAACGGATTATAGATTTTCGTAAAATTCTCTTTCAATGACTCGATAAGTTCAGCCTCAACATCGGCACTATTTACCTGCTCACTTCTTCCGAAATCAAGATATTTTTTTTTAAAATCCAAAAACTCTTTTTTCTGCGGTTCTTCAACTATAGAAAATACCATACCCTCTTTTGTCATACTTCCTGCTAAGTTATACTCTTTTACGCCGTTTATAAAAGGCTCTACAAGTACATCTTCATCAAACTCAAATGCCGCGTCAAGAGCATATTCAAGCTCTGATTGTTCTTTTACTACACTTACACCTATAGAACTTCCGAGTCTGCAAGGTTTGATAATCATCGGGAAATCTATCCCTTTTATTTCACGGTTGTTTTTATCTATTTTGATGAAATCTACCGTTTTTACCCCTATTTCATGGGCAAACATTTTTGTAATATATTTATCAAAGCTTAGTACGCACGCTTGTGGCCTAGGACCGATAAAAGGGATATCAAAAAAGTTAAATATAGACGCTATAACGCCGTCTTCGCCGTCACCACCGTGAATAAGGTTAAGTGCTACGTCAAAATCTATTTTTGTAGTTCTGAACAACCCTCTTTTATAAAAACCGCCGTTTGATACTTCTAATTTTTGCTCTTTTTTATAGCCGCCCGTACTAAATAAAGTAGATTTCATTTTATCATTCGGTATCAAGAAAAACTCTCTGTTTTGATCAACAAAAACAAATACCAACTCTTTTTTTATAACTTTCTTCATAGCAATAGCACTAACTATGCTAATCTCATGCTCATAACTCATCCCACCGAAAAATACCGCTATCTTATTCACTATCAAACCTTATTATTTTTGTAATTTTTTCAATGCTTCTCTTACAAGCTCACTGGTAGTTGCACTTGTACAAGTAGATAATACTTTTGTGATAACATCTTTTTTGAAACCCAAAGACTCCAATGCCATCAAAGCTTCATTTTTGCTATTATCAAGATGCACTCCACCCTCACCGTTTGCATCTATATCAAGACTCATACCGCTTAGTTCTACCAAAATCCTACTAGCACCTTTTGGACCGATACCAGGGACTGTTTTGAGAAGATTAACATCTTTTGTTATCAAAATTTGTGCAAAACTACTAGGAGAGAATGTAGAACAAATAGCAAGAGCTACCTTTGGTCCTACACCGTTTATCTTGATAAGAGTATCAAAAAGTTTTTTTTCGTTTATATCCACAAAACCGTATAAAGCCTGTGCATCTTCACGAACTATATGAGTAGTAAAAAGCTTCACTTTGCTATCCGTTATAGCTCCGCTACAAGTTATAGAAACAAAAACTTCATATACAACGCCGTTTACATCTACATGCAACTTTGTCGGTTCTTTTTTGTCAATAATACCTTTTAATCCTACTATCATAATATCCCCTTAAAATTTGGATATTATATCTTTTTTTGCTTTAAATTTAGGAATTTGCTTGAGCAATAAGTCTCTCTAACTCATCATCATCAACCAAATCTTTCGTATCATCATCACCGCTTATGTGTTTTGCCGCAGGTGCTATATCTACATCAAGCTCTTCCAACGTATTACCCATTAGCTTGTATATATCTCTCATAGTATGAATTACTCTTTCGATTTTTTGTCTATGAATATCTTGATATTGCATAATACTCATTGTATCAAATATTATGTTGCGTATCTCATCTATCCCTGAATTTGATTCAAGTGAACCGTTTTGTATATTATCAAGCTTTTCTAACACTATATCAAGGTTATCAAAAATCTGTGTCGCTTTAACTTCCGATTCCTTTGTTACGTCACTTAGTTGCTTTACCACATGAGAGCTGTCTTGGTGTTTATGCTCGTGACCGTCAGCCTTATTGCTCGCTTTTGATGTTTCTACACTATCTAAATCACCACCGGCCATCAAAGCATCTAATTCTTCTTGAGTCATTACTTAAACCTTTTAATTAAAATTGGCTATAAGTTTACATTAATTATTCTTAATCGGTTATTAAATTTGTTATTAGTGACTGCTAATTAGTTATTAGTTGTTGGTAAAAATAGCTAGAAAATAGGATATTTTGAGTAAAGTTCAAGGCAAAGAAAGTTTCAAATCGAGGAGTTTACTGTAGTAAATGACGAAAATTTGAAACTTTATTTAACGCAGAAATTTGCCAAAATAGACATTTTATGTCAAGTTTTGGTGGAGGATTTCTCTTATGACCTCCGTCGCATACGACCCTTTTGGCAAGAAAAAGCTCATCTCAAACCACTTCTTATCTTCTTTATAGTTTGATTCCAAATCTTCCACGAAAATCCATGCAAATCTTCTAGCACCGTCTATTGCAGGGATAAAATCCATTATCTTTTTCTCGTAAATTGCGGCATCTCGCTCACTTAATTTTACTTTTTTACCTACCAAAAGCCCAGTAGGAACTCTATCTCTTGCAAAAAATTTATCCGATTCGCTTTTTAAATCATCGGCGATAAATATCTTACCGTAAGGATAATGGCTCATAAGCTCCCCGTCAAGCACTTTAAAAGGGTGTGATTGAGTTTGTAACTCTTTTACCGTTTTTATATCAAGTCCGGTCAAACTTGAAGCTTCCGCCGGTGTAAAAGAAGAGATATATTTGCTTATTTCTATCCTTTTTGAAAGCCACTCATTGAAAAGATAACTTTGATAAGCATTTATATACATCTGTTTGAGCTTCATATTTCGCTCTTTTCTTTTACCTTGTAATATCTCAAGACCTAGTTTGTAGTTGTTTTGTTCTACCCCGAATCGTTGAAAACCGAAATAATTAGCAATACCGTATTTTGCTATCTCACCTAGTACATTTTGGATTTTATTTGCGTCACTAGGAAAAACTTTTTTAAATCTTACGAAAAATTTATTCCCTTTTAAATGCCCTATTTTAATTTTGTTATTGTGGTAAGTCATACTTAGTATTTTTATATTCGGGTGATTTAGAAGTGATAGTTTGTCTTCAAAACTTTTGTGCATAGAGATATATTGTACCGTCATTGCGTTTTTATCTTTTAGTCCTGCATAACCTATATCTTTTGTCTTGCATCCCGTAGTATTGCTTATGATTTCAAGTATATCCCATGTGGACATATCTTTTTTTCTTACGCATAGTACCAAATGCTCCCCATCACCGCTAAACTCATACAAAGGCACTTCGGTTACCACGAAATCATCTATACTTTGCTTGAAATATACATTGATTGGACTATGATTTAAATAATATTGATTTTCCAAATTTTTCCTTTAAAAATGATGCTCTTTGCAAGGACATTCATAGCTTCCCACTATAACCTTTGCAAATATATTCATATCTATTTTGTGTTTTTTTGCTTTTTTTTCTATCTCTTTTAGGTGTTTCACGTCAAAAGTAAAAAGAACTTCATACTCTTCACCGCTGCACCCTACTTCCATATCTATCTCTTCAAATAGCTCAAACCCTACACCGCTTGCACGACTCACCCTTCCAAGCTCAAAAAACAATCCGTCAGAAATATCCAAAGCACTTGAAATATAAGGGGCTATATCATAAAAAAACTCAGGATTTAGTTTTGGTTTGATAAATTTTGATTTTTTATCTATCGCTCCACCGCCTAGCAATACATCCAAATCTTTTTTTACGCTACCAAGAGTGCCGGTATGAGCCACAAGCTGACCAACCTTTGCACCGCTTCGTAAAATTGGGTTTTTGGTTTTTGATATGATAGTTACTGAAATATCAAGCTTTTCGTTTGATATGGTATCTCCGCCTACTATCTCTACACCGAATTTTTTGGCCGTTTTTTTAAATCCGTTTGCCAAAAACACCAAATCATCATTTGTATAGCTCTTTGGTATTGCTACGGTCAAAAGTGCATATTTCGGCTTTGCATTCATAACTATCGCATCGCTTATATTTACAAGCATCGCTTTTTGGGCTATTTGAGATAAATTCATCCACTCTTTTTTGAAATGTACGTTTTCAAAAAAAGCATCTTGTGAATAAACCCACTTGCCTATAACTGCACCGTCATCACCTATATGATTTGTATTTTTACTAAATTGTTCAATAAAAAAGTTTTCTTTGCTATTTTTCATAAGTAATATTGTACTATAATAATCTTCAAGGATACCTAATAAAATTAAACATGGAGTGCAGAAGATGACAAAACTCTATATAGAACTTTTTCATTTTGACAAGAACACGGATTATCTGCCGTATTACAAAAAATATACTCTAAAAGTAAATGAACAAACAACGGTTAATGATATTTTAGACCAAATGTATTCAAAAGAACCTTTCGGTATTGATAAATCAAAAACAATCAATGTAAAAATCAATCATTTATACACGAATGCAAATGCAAACGTTTATGAACTTGTTGATGTTTTAGGTAAAGATTGGAAAATAGAGCCTATTAGCACATATAGAGCGGTAAAAGATTTTATTATAGATAATAGCGATTATATCTCAAAAATCATACCTTTCAAAAACTATCTAAACTACTCTCAAAAACAAAATTACGTTGATAACTACGAATTGTTTTATTATGCTTCAAATACGTTAAACTTCAACCGTGATTATATAGGCGACCATGCACTTTATATAGCTTATGATTTAATAAAAGAAAACCCATCACTAAAAGAGGATATTTTAGATATTATTTGTGACGCAAACGGTGGTATATCTTATCACACATCATTAGAAAACAGAGTTTATAAATATTGTGAAGATAAAGAAACTAAAATTAAAGAGCTTTTTGAAATAGCAAAAGTAGAATACAAAGCCCCAAAATATCTTGATATAAACGATATGAATATATTTCAAAAATTTGATAATTTTAATATTGCTACTTATATGCCGACTTCTTCAACAAAACAACTTATCAAAAAAAGCGGTGCAAAATATATTAACATAGCTACTGCATACAATGATATAGCGGTTTGTAATCTCAAAACAAATCCTAAATTCTCACTCAAACTTGCCGGTGAGTTTTTGCTTGATGCTATGGATAATAACGCTGATTTGGTAATAGTAGCCGATGAATTTTTAAGCATCTTTGACGGTATGCAACGTGAAATAGAAAATGCGGTAGGTAGAGAGACAAGAATGCCTATTTTAACAAAGACTGAATTTACTAAAATACTAGGCGGAACAAAGAACGCTAAGACACTTGGACTTGATAAGCATAAGGTAGCTGTCGGCTTGTTTTAGTAATTGGTATATTGGTAATTAGTTATTGGTTATTGGTAAGAGTTTTATTTTCAGCCACTTTTACTATTTACCATTTACCATTTATCTTTTAGATTTTCTCTGCCACGTTTTGTAACAGCTATTATTACAATCTTTAATAAATCTACCCACCTAAAGTTTCTATTATGTCTTTTTTTGTTACAATTTCTATAGAATTATTGTGACAAAGGATCAAAATGGGTATTCCTATACATAAATATGATGTTGTTATCGTTGGAGCAGGACTTGCAGGGTGTGCAGCTGCTAAAGAGATTAAAGAGTCAGGCTTAAGCGTTTGCGTACTTACAAAGTTACATCCGCTAAGAAGCCATTCAGGAGCTGCTCAAGGTGGTATAAACGCTGCACTCAATCCTGAAGACAGTACGGATTTACACGTTTTTGATACCGTAAAAGGTAGTGACTATTTAGGTGATCAAGATGCTATTACCTTGATGTGTGAAAAAGCACCCGAAACTATCAGATGGGCTGAGAGAATGGGAGCTGCTTTTAGTAGAAGCGACAGCGGTCATATAGCACAAAGACCTTTCGGTGGACAAAGCAAACCAAGAGCTTGTTACGCAAAAGATAGAACAGGTATCACGCTTCTTCAAACAATCTACGAACAAGCTCATAGACAAGGTGTTACTTTCTTAGATGAGTGGTATGTTGCAGATATGATTTATGACGGAAATAAAATAAGCGGTGTTATAGCTTATGATATTACCAACTCAAAACCTGCTATTTTCAATGCACGTGCCGTAATGTTCGCTACAGGCGGATACGGAAGAGCTTTCAAAATCAACTCAAACGCTCATGCAAATACGGGTGATGCACTTTCTATAGTTGCTAGACACGGTTTACCGCTGGAAGATATGGAGTTTGTTCAATTCCATCCGACTGGAATTGCAGGAAACGGTGTACTTATCTCTGAAGCGGCTAGAGGTGAAGGTGGAAGACTTTACAACTCTTTGGGTGAAAGATTTATGGAGAAATATGCTCCAAACAAACTAGAACTAGCTTCTCGTGACGTTGTAAGCCGTGCTATTACTCAAGAGATTCTTGAAGGCAGAGGTTGTGGCGTAAATAAAGACCATGTTATGATAGATTTAACACACCTCGGTGAAAAAATCATTATGGAAAGATTACCAGAGCTTAGAGACCTTGCTATAACTTTCCTAGGTCAAGATATGATAAAAGAGCCAATTAGTATAGCTGCTACGGCTCACTACTCTATGGGTGGTATTCCTGTGGACATCAACGGTCATGTAAGAAAAAATACAAAAGATTTCGTAGAAGGTTTTTATGCTGCCGGCGAGTGTGCTTGCGTAAGCGTTCACGGTGCAAATAGACTTGGTGCCAACTCTGTACTTGAAGCTTTATTTTTCGGAAGACATGTAGGACAAAATATAGTAAAAGACGTACAAGAAGGCATCAGTCTAAAAGTAGCAACGGATCAAGACGCACTTAGTGCTTTGGCTGAACTAAAAAAAGTAAAAGAGAATAACGGTAGTATAAAAATACCTGATTTGAGAACTAAATTACAAGAGAGCATGACAAACAATGCCGGTGTATTTAGAACGGAAGAGTCTTTACTAAAACAAAAAGAGATTATAAAACAACTAAAAGAAGAGTATAAAGACATCAGAATAGATGATAAATCAGAGGTTTATAATACGGACTTACAAGAGGCTATCGAACTTGGTCATATGCTAGACTTTTCTGCGTTTATCGTAGAGGGTGCAATAGCTAGACAAGAGAGTCGTGGAGCTCATTTCAGAAATGACTACCCAAATAGAGATGATGAGAAGTATCTAAAACACACTATGGCGTATATGAAAGAAGACGGTAGCATAGAGATAGAATATATGGATGTTGTTTTAGGCAAATACGAACCTGTAGAAAGAACATATTAAGAGGTGTCAAATGAGTAATACAAAAAAATTAACTTGGAAAGTATTTAGATTTAACAAACTTACGGACTACCTTCCTCATTATGACACGATAGAAATAGAAGTGAGCAAAGACGAAGTCGTGCTTGACGTAATGAATAGAATCAAATGGGAACACGACGGTAGTTTTTCATATAGAAGAAGCTGTCGTCACGGAATTTGCGGAAGCTGTGCGGTAAAAGTAAACGGCAAAGCTACATTAGCGTGTAAAGACAATGTTTTCAAACTTGTAGAGATATTCGGTACTACATTGACGCTAGAGCCGCAAAGTCTTAAACGTGTTTATAAAGATATGGTTATAGATAAAGGTGATTTCTGGTCGAAATACGATACGGTAAAACCATACTTGATAGCTGATGTTGAAGCTCATCCTGAGATAGAAAACGTAGTTACAAAAGAAGAAGCTGCAAGACTTGACGAAGCGGACTATTGTATCCAATGCGGTAACTGCTACTATTCATGTCCGGCTGTAGAGGTAAATGAAGATTACCTTGGACCTGCTGCTCTTACAAAAGCTTGGAGATTTAACGCCGACGTTAGAGATGACGCAGTGGAAGAGAGACTTGATATTGTAAACAAACTAGGAAGCGGTATTTGGGATTGCGTGAAATGTTTTGAGTGTGCCGAAGCCTGTCCAAAAGAGCTAAGCCCTATTAGCAAAATTACATCTCTTCACTTACAATCATTTGAAAAAGGCAAAGTTGAAAACAATGTAGCTTCAAGACATGCCGTAGGCTTCAAATGGTCTATTATGAAACACGGAATACTAGATGAAGGTGAACTTGTAAGATACTCTGAAGGTAATATAGGAGTCATGAAACACGTTCCTGAAGCTATAGCTATGTTTAAAAAAGGGAAAATCGTAATGCCTTGGAATATGCCGAAATCAAAAAATCTTGATGAGATTAAAAAACTTGTTAAATCTACATCTACAGCGAAATTTTAGGAGTTAATATGAAAAAATTAAGATATGCACTTTATACGGGATGTACGGCTAGAGAGAGTACTCCTGAACTTCTAAAATCTACTATGGCAATAGCAAACAAACTAGGGATTGAGCTTGTTTTACTTGATGAAGCAAGTTGTTGCGGGGCTAGTCACTTACAAGATTTTGACGATATGCTGTCCTTAGTATTAAATGCTAGAAACATATGCTACGCTGAAAAAATGGGACTAGATATGGTAACTATTTGTAATACTTGTCAATTAAATACAAGCCTTACAAAAGAGAGATTAGATAAAGACCCTGAACTTAAAGCAAAGGTAAATGAAAAACTTGCAGAAGTGGGCTTAGAATACAAGGGTACTAGCGAAGTTAAACATTTCTTGTATGCCTTACAAGATGATTATGGATATGAAAATATAGCTAAACACGTAACAAAACCTCTAACAGGTGTAAATGTAGCTGCATTTTACGGATGCCATAACATAAGACCTAGCCACCTACAAAATCACTTAAACGGTGGCGAAAACCCTTATGTACCAAAATCAATAGATGATTTGGCAGTTGCTCTTGGAGCAAACAGCGTAGATTACGGTTCTAGCAACAAATGTTGCGGTTTCCATGTGGAACTTCAAAATCCAAAAACTGCAAACAGACTATCAGGGTCGGTGATGCTTGATGCTATAGATAACAATGCAGATATTATGGTAACGCCTTGCCCGCTTTGTCACTTAAGAATGGACGTACAACAACACAATATTTCAAAAGAGATGGGAAGGGAAATAAGTATTCCGGTTTTACACCTACCGCAAATGGTAGGACTTGCTCTTGGTCTTAGCGAAAAAGAGCTTGGACTGAATCACAACGTGACTCCGATACAATAGTAATTAGTAATTGGTTATTGGTAAGATAAATAATTATTCATCCAATACACCAATACACCATGTAGCGAAGCGAAATCCCGCAGGGCAAAGCCCGAGGATAATACACCACAATACACTGAAATTAAACTTACACCACACAATTAAGACAAAAATTATCTTATTTAATTATACTTTTTTATGCTATAATACATTAATAATTTTAGTCATAGGAGAATAAAATGCCAAAAATAAATAGATATGTTGATATAGATACGGTTGAAAGAGAAGCAAAAAAAGATTATATTGATAGACACTCTGCTTTCGTACACTGTCCAAGTGAAGCAAAAAAAGGTCAAAAATTTGCCGTAACCGTAAAAGTTGGAGATCAATATCCACACCCTGATGATTTTGATCACTATATTGCAAGCGTTAGTCTTTTTAACGGTGAGACACTTTTAGCAAAAGCTGATTTTACGGCAGGTATGCTTGGAAATGAAAAATCTCAAGCTGAAGTAACTTTCAATATAATACCAACTGGAAGCAAACTAAATTTAGTTGCTCACGCATACTGTACAAAACACGGTATTTGGGAAAGCGACCCAGTAGTTGTAAACGTAGCTGAATAATTTTAGCATAAATGCCGGAAATAAGGGAGTGAATATCGCTCCCTTATTTTTTTGCCAAAAAAATTATTAAGTTTTCTTAATATAAACTTATAAGAGTACATATTATTATTTTGGAGCAAGAATTTAAATGACATACAACGTAAAAAATAAAAACGTCATATTTACCATACTATTGTTATTTATAGGAACTTTCTCGGTTTATTCAATACTAAACTATATTGATATGAAAAACAATTTAGAAGATTTAAAATTAAAACATACCGAACAAATAGATATACTACATAATATCTTACAAAATGAACTAGAAACAAAATTATACCATTTAAAATAATAAACATAATATAATTAAGCCACAATCTGTTACAATATGACTATGGCAACCAAAATTTAAATCTGAAGTGCAATTTTTTAAGTTGTCTTTGAAATAAGAAAA
>DYJR01000001.1 GCA_020723015.1 Arcobacter nitrofigilis | reverse complement strand
AGCACACCCTAAAAAAGTTTAGCTGTTTAAGCTATTCTTTATAGGATGGTTTATTGTTAGTATATTAGTTATTAGTGTATTGATAATTGGTATATTAGTATTTTTCTTCCCAATAACCAATTACTAATTACCAATTTGTTTGAAAATCAGCTATTCTTTGTAGCACTTCTTTTGTTTTTGTCTCATTTTCCACAAGTGCTATCCTTATATAGCCTTTTCCTATGCCGTTCCTACCCAAAAAACTCCCAGGTAAAACTTTTACGTTTTTTTGTCTGTATAACTCTTTTGTAAATTCTAGCTCGTTACCGACTTCTAGCCATATATAAAACGTAGCTTTCGGTATTTCTACACCCAAAATCTCTTTTGCTATCTCAAAATTTTTCTTGTAGGTATCTTGAAATACTTTGACGTGTTCCATATCCTCCCAGGCTACCCTTGATGCTTCTTGAATAGGAAGAGGTACGGCACATCCTATATAGGTACGATATTGCATATACCCTTTTAGGATATTTGCATCACCGCATACAAAACCGCTTCTAAGCCCGGGAGCAGAGCTTCTTTTTGATATGGAATTTAATGCTATTATATTTTTAAAAGTAGGATTTCCCGCCTTGATGGATGCATTTAAGATACTTACCGGTTTATTTTTTTCATCAAAATAAAGCTCACTATAACATTCATCGTTAATAAGTACAAAATCAAACTCTAAAGCTTTTTTTACCCATACTACAAGTTCATCAAGATCAATGACAGCCGATGTGGGGTTATTTGGAAAGTTTAGGATTACTAAATCACATTCTTTTAATATTTCATTGTTTACTTCTGGTTTGAAATTGTTTTGTGGTGTCAAATCAAGGTGATAAACTTTAGCACGACTTGCTATAGCCGCGCCTTCGTATATTTGATAAAAAGGATTCGTATATGCCATGACCGGTTCTTTTTTATCAAATAATAGATATTGAGGCATATTAAATAAAACTTCTCTAGTACCAAAAGTAGGGATAATTTCCGATTTCTTAAGTTCTACACCGAATCTTTCACGATTAAATTTTATCATAGCCTCTTTGAGGTTGTCTTCACCGGCACTTTTTGGATATTTATTTAGTAAATTCGTACTGTTTTTTAAAGTTTCTTGTATAAATAAGGGTGTATCAAACTGTGGCTCACCGATAGTTAAACTACTAGGCGTATAATCACTATTTGGCTCAATACCTTCCAATAACTCTGTCAATTTCTCAAACGGATATTTTTCAAACTTCATTTTCAATCCTTAATTTTTCATACATTTTGCAAAGCAAAATTTATCCCGCAACGAAGTGAGGACAAACTTCATTTTCAATCCTTAATTTCTCATACATTTTTCTTACTCTTCCAATCTCGGTACCTAAGAACTTAGTACCACAGTACTATTCTTCTATTATCGGTATAAGCAACTGATTGATATTTGTCAATTCATAAGCAATTATATCGCTATCGGTAGAAAAAACTTTTAGCCATCTATTTTTCAACATATTTTTCTTTAACGGTAAAATTTGTAAAGAGTCTTCATAGTGTCTAAGTTCTCTTATAGGATTTTTCCCGTTTGTCGTGATACATACTTCTTTTGAGAAAATTTTTGATAGATTTTCAAAATGTTTTAATAGCTCACCTCTTCCGCTATTCCCTACAGGGTCATAGTCAAAAACATTTATGTCAAGTTTTAATTGAGTGGCAACATCCATAATTACTGGGGATATTTGCTCATAGCTTTTTGTATCGTTCAAAAACACAACACTTTTCTTTGCCATACTCAAGTTAGAAGTTGCAAGTTTTAGTATCGGAATTCTTAGACTAAATATATCTGTAATAGCCTCTTTAAATTTCATCAAAGTAGATGCAAGTACCATCATACCGATATTGTATTTTTTAATATCTTGTTTGATGATATTCTTAAATCCAAGATTATGATAATCTACCTCTATGATAACAGAGTCAAAATCTTTTGACAAATCTTTGATTTGATTTATTAATCCAAGAGTCGTAGGACGGGCAATTTTGATTATTAGTTTTTTATTGTTTAGTCTTTTATGAAGCATCAATGTTTCATTAACGGCTGTCAAAATCTCCTCAACTTCTTGAATATACATATCGATAAATAAAAATATATTTTGCCCAAAAGGCATAGGGAACATACCGTCGTTTTTTGATATTGCACTATATACCTGCATTAAAACCGAAGGTTTACCGATAACAAGTATTATATCTTCAGGTTTGAGTATCAAAGAAGGTCTTATTGGAATCATTTTTTGGTTTCTATATAGACCGAATATTTTCCACTCTACTTGTTCTATACTGCCGATATATCTATAGGCAAAAGAGCTTCCGAAAGGTATTTTAATCTCCATTATTTCGCCGGCACGAAGACCTATGTTTTGAGCAACTATAGGGATATTTGGTAATCTTTCAAGTAATCCGTTGGCAGATATTTGACCGCTATCATATCTATATATATGTTCATCACCGTTGAAATCTATTTCCCAAGGATCATAAATGGTAATTTCAAGATTTGATTTTATATGTCGTAAGTTTTTTATAGTATAAATCGTATCGTCTTTGGAATCAAGGACTACCAAAGCTTCAGTCGTATATGTTTTATTTAGTAGGGATTCTAGTTTGAAAAGTGAAGTAGGGTCAAATTCATAAAATCTAAAATTTACAGGGTAATCTTTTTTAATAAGTGATTTATCCGTATAAACTATATCGTAAAGATTATCAAGCGTATTTGCTTGTACCATTCTTTCTAATAGTTTTTTCGCTACAATACCGTCAAGTATTACTAAAATTTGTTTCAAATAACCACCTCATTTTAAAAAAGGATATTATACCTAAATGGAATTTAAAATAGATAAAATTGACCAAAATGCAAGAGCATGTACTATAAAAACTGCCCATTCTACTATCCAAACCCCTGTTTTTATGCCTGTAGGCACGGCAGGTATAGTAAAAGCACTTGATTCAAACGATATGCTTAGTCTTGGAGCAGAGATAATCCTCGGCAATACATACCATTTATATCTTCGCCCTGGAGATGAACTTGTCAAAAAATTCGGCGGACTTCACGGATTTAGTAAATTCCCGAAAAGTTTTTTAACCGATAGCGGTGGATTTCAAGCATTTAGTCTAAGCGATATCAGTAAAGCCGATAAAAACGGAATAATGTTCAAAAGTCATATAGACGGAAGCAAACATTACTTTACTCCACAAAAGGTTTTGGATATTCAATACAACCTAAACAGCGATATTATGATGATATTGGATGATTTGGTAGCATTACCGAATACAAAAGAGAGGATAAAACTAAGTATCGAAAGAACTACCCAGTGGGCAAAAGAGGCTATAGAATATCACAAATCACAACAAGCTCGTGGAATCGGAGTAGATCAAAATATTTTTGCTATTATCCAAGGCGGTATAGATAAAGAATTTAGAAAAATGTCGGCAGAAGCTCTTTGTGCTATGGAAGATTATGACGGATTTGCTATAGGTGGTCTTAGTGTAGGTGAGCTTAATAATGAAATGTATGATACCGTAGAGTGGACTACTTCATTTATGCCCACAAATAAACCAAGGTATCTTATGGGAGTAGGGACTCCGACAGATTTGATAGAAAATATCCATAGAGGCGTAGATATGTTTGATTGTGTTATGCCAACGCGTAATGCAAGAAACGGTACGTTATTTACTACATTTGGAAAAGTAAATATAAAATCTGCCGTGTATAAAGAAGATTCTCTACCTATAGACCCGGCTTGCGATTGTTATACATGTCGTAATTATTCAATAGGGTATCTAAACCATCTCTTCCGTTCACGTGAGATTTCATATTTTAGACTAGGTACGTTACACAATCTACATTATTATCTTACACTTATGAGGGATGCTAGAAATGCCATATTAGAGGGGCGTTGGCTTGAATTTAGAGCTGAGTTTTATGCCAAACAACAGGCATAAAAAAAGGTCTGAAGCTTTCGCCTCAGACCTTTTATAAAAACCGTGAGAGTTAATTATTTTCTTAACTCTTGGATTTTTGCAGCTTTACCTGTTCTTGATTTTAAGTAGTTTAGTTTAGCTCTTCTTACTTTACCTGATCTTAAAAGAGTAACTTCTTTTAAAGAATCACTATAAAGTGGGAAAATTCTCTCTACACCAACACCGTTAGCTCCGATTTTTCTGATAGTAAACGTAGCGTCAACACCTGTTCCGTGTCTTCCTATTACTATACCTTCGAATGCTTGAACTCTCGTTTTGTTACCTTCTTTGATTTCAACACCAAGTTTTAGTGTATCACCGGCTTTGAACGAAGGAACTTCTTTAGAAGCTAGTTGAGCAGCTTCAAAGCTCGCTATGTATCTGTTTCTCATTGTTTTTTTCCTTTATCAGGTCTGTAGTATTTGGTTTTACAAATCGACATCTGAAATTTTAAGTTGGCAATTTTACTATGATTTCCCTTTAAAAAAGCTGAAGGCACACTTAAATTATTAAAATTTTCAGGTTTTGTAAAAGATGGAGCTTCCAAAAGGTCATTTTCATAGCTTTCCATATCTAGTGATTCTTGATTTCCAAGAACCCCGTCAACATTTCTAGCAATAGCATCACACATCACCAAAGATGCCAGTTCACCGCCTGTTAAGATATATTCACCTATACTAAAAACTTCATCGGCATACTCTTCTATTACTCTTTCATCAATACCTTCATATCTTCCGCAAACAAAAACAACATTTTTTTTCTTTGCTAGTCTTTTTGCATCATTTTGACGAAACGGTTTGGCTGCAGCTAGAGGAAATATGATATAAGCATCAGGATTTTTTGATTTTATTTCGTTTAACGTATCAAAAAGAGGTTGAGGAGTCATAAGAAGACCCGCCCCACCACTGCATAAATAATCATCTACTTTTTTATGTTTATCTACCGTGAAATCCCTTGGATTATAAAATTCATAGTTTATTAAATCTTTTTCTATCGCTTTTTTTAATATAGAATCTTTGAAATAAAACTCTATCAAATTAGAAAATAGCGTCACAAATGTAAATTTCATCTCTTTTACCTTCACCCAATGCTCTCGGTGGTGCATAAATGCATATCACCTCAAGTTCCGAACCTACAAATAAATGTGAAGCAGTTCACATTTGCTTAACGGTTCTCACCCTTTTATTGTATTGTAATCTTACTTTAGATAAAATAAGCCCTAAAATAGAATAAAGTAGTAAAAATGGTTACATTAAAAGATATACAAGAGGCAAGAGTAAGACTTGACGGCATAATACATAAAACGCCTTTGGCATTAGCACCAAATTTAAGTGCTGTATGCAACAAAGAGATTTATATCAAAAAAGAGAATTTACAGCTTACGGGTAGTTTTAAACTCAGAGGTGCATTTAACAAAATAGCGTTATTAAACGACGAGCAGAAAAATGCAGGTGTCGTAGCTTCAAGTGCCGGAAATCACGCTCAAGGTGTGGCATTTGCGGCAAAACATTTCGGTATAGAAGCAACTATTTTTATGCCGGAAACTACACCGCTTACAAAAGTTAGCGGTGTAAGAGCTCTCGGTGCAGAGGTAGTTTTAAAGGGTAGTAAATATGATGAGGCTTACGCCTATGCAAAAGAGTATGCTACAAATCTAAATAAAACCTTTGTTCACCCTTATGCAGACGATGAGGTAATAGCAGGGCAAGGCACTATTGCTTTGGAAGTTTTGGAACAAATAGAAGATATTGATACTTTTGTCGTCCCTATCGGTGGCGGTGGACTTATAAGCGGTATTGCAATAGCCGCAAAGGCGATAAATCCTAATATTAAAGTAATAGGCGTAGTTGCTAGCGGTGCAAGGGCTATGAAAGAGTCCTATGAGGCAAAAACGGCTATAGATTCTATAGACGTCAAGACGATAGCAGACGGTATAGCAGTGCGTGATATTACACCGAAAATGCTTGATTTGGTTTTGGAATATATTGATGAAGTAGTGGAAGTTGAAGACAAAGAGATAGCAAATGCTATCCTTTTCTTGCTTGAAAAACAAAAACTAGTAGTAGAAGGTGCAGGAGCTGCCGGAATTGCTGCCGTTATGCACGGAAAAGTGACAAGCGGAGCAAAAATTGCATTACCTCTAAGCGGCGGAAACATAGACGTAACGATGCTTTCACTTATAATAGAAAAAGGTCTTGTAAAATCAAGTAGAAAAATGAATCTTATGGTAACACTAGTTGATAAACCGGGTTCTTTGACAAGACTGACGGAAATTTTTAGGGATTGTCAGGCAAATATTGTTTATATAGATTACGATAGAAATTCTGTTCAGCTTGATTTCGGTGATGCCAATATCACTATCTCTTTGGAAACAAAAGGTGAAGCTCATCAAGAAGAGATTCGTGCTATGCTTAAAGCAAACGGTTATAGATTTAAAGAACTTTAAAGTAAAGTTTTTGTAAAATCTCGAACAAAAATCAAAAAATAGGGTAAACTTTAACAATCCTAAGAGATTATACCTGAAAATTTAAAGGAAAAAAATGCAAGATAGAGTATATTTATTGCTTGGCAATATCAGTCATGATCATACTTTTATAATTATGGCACACGTGTTTTTGGTTATAGGTATCGTATTTATGATATCAAGAATGGCAACTAAAAAGATGCAATTAGTTCCGACAGGTGCTCAAAACTTAATGGAAGCGTATGTTGCAGGAGTTATATCTATAGGAAAAGATTCTATGGGTGAAGAAAATTCAAGAAAATTTCTTCCTTTGATAGGAACTTTAGGTTTGGTTATAGTAGTTTCTAACTTAATAGGTATTATCCCTATGTTTGAATCTCCTACAAGTAACATTAACTTTACTTTGGCATTAGCTTTGATAGTATTTATGTATTATAACTATCTTGGTATTAAGAAAAACGGTTTTGTAAACTATTTTAAACATTTTATGGGACCGGTTCCTGCACTTGCTCCGTTGATGTTCCCTATAGAGATAGTTTCTCACCTTTCAAGAATCGTTTCTCTTTCTTTCAGGCTTTTCGGTAACATCAAAGGTGATGACTTGTTCTTACTTGTATTATTGATGCTTGCTCCTTGGATTTTACCTTTACCTGCATTTTTCTTGTTATTTGCTATGGCATTTTTACAAGGGTTTATATTTATGATTCTTTCATACGTATATATCGCAGGATCTATCATGATGGAAGATGAGCACCATTAAAAAAACGACAATTTCTTGTCGTTTTTATGGTGCGCAAGACGATGCCCATGTGCGAACGCTAGTGTACGGGCATACGTCAGGACACTTTTGTGCGCAAACCGATGCTCATATTTGAGCAAAGCGAGAATGAGCATATGGTAGGGCGGTTTTATATTATAAGAAAAACTAAAAAGGAGGACAAACTATGTTCTCCTTTTTTTATTGGTTATAAACTATGAAAAGCTATCTAATAACAGACCCAAAATACTATACCGACAATCCTCAAACCTTTGGTGATACATTATCTGACATATTGCGAAAACACAAAGTTGATTATGCTTGTTTTAGAGATAAAAGCTCTTCAAACTTAGATGAACTAATAAAAACCTTTGTAAATATATGCAAAAAGTTGGATATAAACAATATTTTGATAAACTCTTACATAGATTTGGCTATTAAACACAAAGCAAACGGTGTTCATCTTACATCTTCACAATTTGGTGAAATAGCAAAAGCAAAAGATGCTGGGCTTTTTGTCGTAATAAGTTGCCATAGTATGGATGATATTAAAAAAGCAAAAACTCTAGGGGCAGATGCCGTGACCTATTCACCGGTTTTTAAAACACCTGACAAAGGAAAACCAATAGGGCTTGAAGTTTTGGATATAGCCAAAAATGAAGTAGCAGGTATTATGATTTTTGCTTTGGGCGGAATTATAGCCAAAGAACAAGTAGATAGCATCAAACAAACAAAAGCAGACGGTTTTGCTTCGATAAGATATTTTGTATAAGGAGTGTAGTATGGGAGTAAATGAAATTATTGAAAGTTCATTGGAGCTACCTATTGAACAAAGAGTTGTTTTAGCAGATTTATTAACCCAAAGTTTAAATAACATTGACTCTGAGATAGAAAAAAATTGGTTTATAGAAGTACAAAGACGGTTAGATTTATTTGATGCCGGATTGGTAGAAACAATTACAGAGGAACAATTTTTTAATGTTAATTAAATTCTCAGAATTTGCTAAAGTCGATTTTGATGAAGCATACCAATATTATAAAAATGAGAATGACAATTTAGCGAATAAATTTAAAAGTGATATCCAAAAATCTATCTTTAGGATAAAAAGTTTTCCTACTCTTTATCCCAAAATAGATGATAGAGTACATAAATGTGTTGCATCAAAATTTCCTTTTACGATTTATTATATAATAGTAGATGAAGTGATTTATATATTAGCAGTTGCTAATCATTATAAAAATTCTAAATTTTATACAAAGAGATTTTAAGAATATGAATATAAAAGAACAAATATTAAACATTTTAAACCATAGACCGCTTATCATAGACGGTGCTATGGGAACACAAATACAAACATACAAAGTTCCTGATAGTGCTTGGATGTATGAGGGGCAAAATTTAGAGGGGTGTAATGAGCTTTTAAATATTACTGCACCTGATATTATCTCCAAAATCCACAATGCCTATGCTTACGCCGATGCCGATATGATAAAAACAAACACATTTGGCACACAACCTTGGGTACTTGATGAGTATGGACTGTGTGAAAAAGCTTATGAGTTATCAAAACTTGGTGCAAAACTTGTAAAAGATATATGTGACCGATACTCAACCCCGTCTAAACCTAGATTTGTTTTAGGCTCAATAGGACCTGGGACTAAGCTTCCAAGCCTAGGTCATATCACTTATGATGAGATGTATGAGGGGTACAAAATAGTAGCTCGTGGTTTGATAGACGGTGGTGTGGATGTATTTTTGCTTGAGACTTGCCAAGACCCGCTTCAAATAAAAGCAGCAATCCACGCAATAAACGATGTCCAAAAAGAACTCCAATCCCTTAACCCTTTACCGATAATGGTAAGTGTAACCATAGAACTAAGCGGTTCTATGCTAATAGGTACCGATGCTCAAACTATTACGACTATATTAGAGCCTTTTGATATATTATCTCTTGGATTTAACTGTGGTACAGGGCCTGAACAAGTGGCAAAACATCTAAAGGTATTAAGCCAAAACTATCACGGACTTATCTCAATCCACTCAAATGCAGGGCTTCCTCAAAACAAAGGCGGATATACATATTATCCTATGGGACCAAATGAATTTAGTGCATTGCAAAAAGAGTTTTTAGAACTTGACGGCGTTAGTTTCCTAGGTGGGTGTTGCGGTACTACTCCTCAACATATCAAAGCCCTAAGTGACGCAGTAGAAAACACCATACCTAAAAAACCAACCGGTAACCACCAAAAATCACTAGCTTCACTTTTTGGTGTGGTTACTCTAAAGCAAGAACCGGCACCACTTTTGATAGGTGAGAGAAGTAATGCTACGGGAAGTAAAGCTTTTAGAGAGCTACTTTTAAATAGTGATTATGAAGGGACTCTTAGCGTAGCTCAAGCTCAGGTGCGAAGCGGCGCACATATTCTTGATGTGAGTGTAGGTTTTGCAGGACGAGATGAGTCAAAAGATATGGATAAGGTAATCTCTATTTATTCTCAAAAGATACCCTTGCCACTTATGCCGGATAGCACGCAAACCAAAGCATTAGAAATAGCACTTAAACAAATAGGTGGAAAACCTATAATCAACTCCGTAAACTTAGAAGACGGTATAGAAAAATTTGATGAAGTGTGTTCTTTGGCTAAGAAATTCGGTGCAAGTTTGGTTTGTCTTGTGATAGATGAAGAGGGTATGGCAAAAACCGCAAAAAGAAAAGTGGAAGTAGCCCAGCGTATTTACAACCTCGCTACTCAAAAACACGGCATTGACCCAAGAGATTTGGTCTTTGATATGCTAGTATTTACCGTAGGAAGCGGTGATGATGAATACCGAGATGCAGCTATACAAACTATAGAAGCTATAAGAGAATTTAGTACAATGCACCCGGAAATCGGGACTACTTTGGGGCTATCTAATATCAGTTTCGGACTAAGTGCAAATGCTAGGATTTATCTAAATAGCGTATTTTTACACCATTGTGTAAAAGCTGGACTTACAAGTGCCATAGTAAATGTTGCCCACTTATTGCCTATTGCTAAGATAAGTGAAGAGGATTTAAAAGTTTGTGAAGATTTATTGTTTGATAATAGAAGCGAAGGTGACCCGTTATTTAAATTTATAGACCATTTTTCTACCAAATCAAAGGTGGATACCGCAAAAGATGATGGATTTGAGCTTTTGAGCAACGAAGAAAAAGTCAAAAAGCTTTTAATTGACGGAGATAAACAAAGGCTTATACCTCTTGTGGATACTATCAAAGATGAAGTCTCTGCTGAACTTATAGTAAATGAGTGGCTAATAGACGGTATGAAAGTAATAGGTGAGCTTTTTGGAAGCGGTGCTATGCAGTTGCCTTTTGTATTGCAAAGTGCAGAGACTATGAAAGCTACCGTTGATTTTCTAAAGCCATATTTACCAAAAAAAGAAAAAGATACAAATACTACTTTGGTACTTGGTACGGTAAAAGGTGACGTTCATGACGTGGGCAAAAACCTAGTGGATATAATCCTTTCAAACAACGGTTTTAAGGTGATAAATATCGGTATAAAAGCAGATTTAGGCGAGTTTGTAAAAGCATTTAAAGAACATAATGCAGATGCTATAGGGATGAGTGGATTATTGGTAAAAAGTACGGCGGTGATGAAAGAAAATCTTGAAGAGTTACAAAAGCTAGGGATAAAAGTACCTGTACTTCTCGGCGGTGCTGCTCTTACAAAAGGGTTTATCGATGATTTTTGTCGCCCTGTGTATGACGGTGATATATTTTATTGTCGTGATGCTTTTGACGGTGTCGTATCTATGCAAAGGATAGAAAAAGGCGGTGAGCTTGATACAAATTTGGATAAAACAATAGTTGAAGAAAATAAAAAAGAGTTTGTCCCAAAAGTAAAAAAAGCACCAATCCCTCACTATGATAATATAACTATGCCTTCACCTAAAGTTAAAGTTTTAGTGCCACCTTTTTGGGGTAGAAGAGTGCTGAAAATCCCACATTTAGAAGAGTTGGCATACAAGTGGATAAACCATAGGGTACTTTTCCGCCAAAGATGGGGATATAGAAAAAAAGGGAAAACTACGGATGAGTTTTTGGCTCAAGAACAAAATGTAGTAAAACCACTTTATGATAGACTCAAAAATCTATTTTTTGAAAAAGGGTTGTTTGACCCAATAGCACTATATGGATACTATCCTTGCAGACGTGACGGTGATAGTTTGCTTATTTTTGATGATGAATTTATCTATCATAACGGCTCAGATTTAAATACTTTATCGTTAGATGAGATAAGAAGCAAAGCTATCAAAACTATTGATTTACCAAGAAGTGAGTATATACCTCATAGAAATATAGTCGATTATTTTGAAAGCGATAAAATGGATGTGGTAGCATTTAGTTGTGTAAGTGCCGGGAAGATTTTGAGTGAATTTGAAAAAGAGTTATATGACCGTGGTGAATTTAGTGAATATTACTTAGTGCATGGATTAGGGGTAGAATTAGCTGAAGCCCTAGCTGAAATAGTACACAAACAAATAAGACTTGACCTTGGAATTGCTAAAAACGAAGGTACAAGCATAAATGATGTAAGAATGAAGCAATACACGGGATGTAGATATTCCCCTGGGTATCCGGCGTGTCCTGAGCTTGAACTAAATCGTGAAATATTTGATTTACTTAATCCGGAAGAATTTGGTATAACACTAAGTGAAACATTCCAAATAGTACCGGAACAAAGTACATGTGCCATAGTCGTACCACACGATGAAGCTAAGTATTTTGCAATCTAAACCAACCCTTATCCACACCGCTATACCTTGCGAAGCTCAAGGTATAGCGGAATATCTAAAACTTACGAAAACCTCCAAAAATACCTTTGAAAACGATGATATACTACTTTTGGTTGGTGGTATAGGAAAAGAAAAAACTATTATTGCACTTGAAGATATTTATAGCAAATATAGATTTAATAAAGCTATAAATATAGGTATAGCAGGGTGTGATAATACAGCTTACAAAATAGGTGAGCTAGTGTGTACCACCCATACTATTGAAGGTATCCACCATTTACCCATTACTACGTTGGATACCCCAGCCTCTTCTTCTACCTTAGTTACTCAGTTACTTAGCCACTCGGTAGTTTCATTATACGATATGGAAGCATCTTATTTTACTCAAATCTCATCTGCTTATTTAAAACAATCAGATATTTATGTTTTTAAAATTATAAGCGATTACCTTGATACTACGGTACCAAATAAGGATTTTGTCAAAAAACTTATAAAAAATCGGCTTAATGATATAAGAAAAAATGGTATAATTTGAAATAAATTTTTAGGAGTTTGAAAATGAAGTATTTAATACTTGCCTTATCTTGTGTTGTGTTTTTTAGTGGATGTGCTACATGGAAGGGTGTGAAACAAGATAGTGCCGATGCTTGGGATGCTACTAAAGAAACATCGGTTAAAGTCTATGAATCTACCAAAAAAGCTATCAACGAAGCAACATCAGACTAAAAAAAATGTGTCGATTAGATATACCTTTACTATTATATTAATCGGCATTTGCTCAGCCCACTTTTACGGGTATTATAGTAGAATAAAGAAAAATCAAGGATGGATTAGTGCATATTACCAATAAAACTTCAAGAATATTCGGCAAATTTGCTAGTTGCCGTTTCCCAAAACCTATACAAAATATTATAAATTATTCTTATGTAAAACTTTTAGGTCTTGATATGGGCGAGTTTTATAGTCCAAGTCATTACAAAAGTTTAAATGAGCTTTTTACAAGAGAGCTTAAAATTCCACGTCATATAGACACTAGCTTGGATAACTTTATCTCACCGGTTGATAGTTTTATAACAGAGTGCGGTAAGCTTCAAAGTGATACTTTACTACAAATAAAAGGGATGAGTTATAGTGTAAAAGAGCTTTTAACTGAACATATCGCTAGTGAGAATTTAGACAAAGTTTGTGACGGTGAGTTTATGAACTTTTATCTTTCACCGAAAGATTATCATAGATACCACAGCCCTTATTATGCAAAAGTAACTAAGCTTATCCATGTTCCTGCAAAGCTTTATCCCGTAAATAAACCTTATCTTAGAAAAGAGCAAGATTTATTTATCAAAAACGAAAGGGTTATCCTAGAGTGTATAACCGATGAAGGGAAACTTTTTTACATGGTTTTTGTCGGAGCTTTAAATGTTGGTGAAATGGTATTTACTTTTGAGCCTAGAGTTGAGACGAATACAAACAATAAAGATATGAAAGTTTATACTTATGATAATCTTCATATCTCTAAAGGTGATTGTCTAGGGTACTTTAAAATGGGTTCAACGGTACTTATGATTTGGAAAAAAGATTTTGTAAAATTGGAAAATTTAGTTAATACTAAAGTAAGTTTTGGCACAATAGTATCAAAGATACTGAGCTAATAAGATGCTGAGGTACTGAGCTGTTTTCAACTCAGTACCTTAGTACCTCAGTGACTCATTAACTTAAAAAGAGGAGAACAAATGGCAACAACTGAATTAAGTAGAATAGAATTAAGCGGTACGAAAAAAGGTGCAATAATACTTGCAAACGTGAGTGAGCCTTACGGAAGCGGAACTCCTGATGTTGTAAGTATCGGTATAGCTTTAAACGGTGAAGATGTTGAGTGGAAAACTCATATTCCATATGATAATATAGATGCTTTGATAGAGGCTTTAAAATCTGCAAAAGAGGCTAAAAAATAGTCATGATGAAATTCTTTATATCGATTGTTTTATTTGTTTGTACCGTTTTTGCAGCTCCATCGTTTGAGTTGAATAACGGCGGTTTTTTGGAACCTGAGGAGGCTTTTAAAACAAGCGTGGCTAAAGAAGGCAATCATATAGAGTTTGAGATTGTTCTTGGTAAAGATATATACCTTTATCAAGATCAATTCAAGGTTTTGATAACTGCACCGCAAAAGATAGATATTACCGATAAGATAACATTACCTGAGTATAAAGATTACAATGAGTCAAAAGCTATTTTCGATATAGCAAATATATCAGTGCCTATAACTTTAGTCAAAGATTTAGTAGGTAGTGATAATTTTAGCTTGGAGCTTAAATATCAAGGGTGTTCTAGTGCAGGGCTTTGTTACTCGCCTATGAGTATTTTTTATAATGAAGAAGAAGTAGCAAAAACTACTCCTGTTACCAATGTTTTAGAACAACAACCACAAGAACCTCAAAACGAAACAGATCAAATAGCTTCACTTTTTAGTAGCTCAAATCCATATATCGTATTGGCTACATTTTTTGGATTTGGGTTATTGTTATCCCTTACCCCTTGCGTTTTCCCGATGATACCTATACTTTCAAGTATTTTGGTTTCCCACTCAAATACCACGGATGGTGGATTAAGCGGTAAAAAAGGGTTTATACTCTCTTTGGTTTATGTATTGTCTATGTCTTTAGCTTATGCTTTAGCAGGTATAGTTGCCGGTGTATTTGGGGCAAATTTGCAAAGTGCTTTACAAAATCCTTATGTGTTGAGTGTTTTTGCTGCTATTTTCGTGGCATTAGCTTTATCTATGTTTGGATATTTTGAGCTTAGAGTACCTGCGTTTATTCAAAATAAAATAAGCAAAACTACAGACGGTCAGGAAAAAAACGGTATAGTCGGAGTTGCGGTGATGGGCTTTTTGTCCGCACTTATCGTAGGACCTTGCGTTGCACCACCACTAGCGGGAGCTTTGGTATATATTAGTCAGACGGGTGATGCCTTACTTGGGGGACTTGCTTTGTTCGTGATGAGTTTAGGTATGGGAGTTCCTTTGCTTCTTATAGGTTTGGGTGCAGGCAAATTTATGCCTAGACCTGGCGGTTGGATGGAAAATGTGACAAGAGTATTCGGTGTTATTATGCTAGGTCTTGCTATTTGGATGCTTGAACGTGTTATAAACCCATCCGTTACTATGATGTTGTGGGCATTGTTATTTATAGGAAGTGCTGTTTATTTGGGGCTTTTTGACGGTGTAAAAGAGGGGTGTAGAGGACTTAAGAAGCTTAAAAAAGTATTTGAAATTATGCTTTTGTTGCTCGGTATTTCTATGTTCGTAGGCTCACTAAGCGGTGCTACAAATCCATTAAATCCATACGAAAAATTTACTGCTCCAAAGGGAATAACTACCTCTAAAGATTTAGAATTCAAAGAGATTAAAACCCTCTCCCAGTTGAAAGATATAGTAAAAAATTCTCAAAAACCTTTGATGATAAAGTTTACCGCATCATGGTGTGCTAGTTGTAAAGAACTTGAAAATATAACTTTTAAAGACGATGTTGTAATTTCAGAGTTGAGTAAGTATGATTTATACAAAATCGATATTTCAGATGATACCAAAGATGACAAAGAATTACTAAAACATTTTGGTCTTTTTGGACCTCCTGCGTTGATTTTCTTTGAAGATGGGAGAGAACAAACCTCAAAACGAATCGTAGGATACAAATCTCCACAAGAGTTTTTACAAATAATTAAATAGGATTTAATAATGAAAAAGATACTATTCCTTTTTTTAATCTCCGTGACTTTTTTATTTTCAACTGAATTGAATTATATAAAAACATTCGATGAAGCAAAGAATACGGCAAGAACAGATAATAAAAAAGATTCTTGTAATGTTTACTATGGATGGATGTCCCGCGTGTGAATATATGAAAGATGTAGCCTTTGCAAATGAGACTTTAAAGGCTTATTTACAAAACTACTTTGTAATATACGAGGTTGATTATAATAAAAAAGAGACATATCCGCAAGGGTTAAATCCATTTGGTACACCTACTTTTTATATACTAGATAACGACGGAAATAAAAAAAAGGCGTGCAATAGTCGGAGGTGCTCCTGCACAGACGTTTTTGGATAAATTAAAAGAATACAAATAAGGATAATTGCTTGGTAAAGAAATCTATTTTTAGAGAATACGATATTAGAGGTATCGTGGGTGATGAGTTAAACGAACAAACGGTGAAGCTAATCGGTTACTTTTTGGGTTTGAGAATATATGAACAAATGGATTGTTGCGTACCGTATGTAGCTATAGGTTATGATGCACGTACACACTCTCCTGAGCTTTTTGAGTACCTTGCAATCGGTCTTAATGCAAGCGGTTGTAAAGTTCTTAATATGGGGATGGTTGCTACGGGGGTGAATTATTTTAGCAATTATCATACCTTTGACGGCATAACTCCAAGTGCATCTATTATGATAACAGGCTCACATAACCCTGGCGAATATAACGGTTTTAAGATAACAATAGACAAAAAGCCGTTTTTCGGGCAAGATATTTATGCTTTGGGTGATAGTATCATAGCAAATCAAACAAAAGTAATTTATGATAATCCTGAACATAAAGTGATAGATGTAAAAACACCTTATATTGACTATATCGTAAATCAGTTTTCACACCTTAAAGGGCTAAATCATAAATTTATCGTTGATTGCGGTAACGGTGTAGCAGATACGGTTTTGACTACTATTTTTGATAAATTAGCGTTAAAATACGGTGCTTTATATGCCGAGCCTGACGGAAGTTTTCCAAATCACCACCCGGACCCTAGTGATGAGCATAATCTTGAAGATATTAAAGAAGAGTTAAAAAAAGATGAATATGAGTTTGGTTTTGCATACGATGGTGATGCCGATAGGATAGCATTTTTGACTAAGAAAAACAATGTCAAAGGTGATATTATGGCTATTTTATTTGCTAAAACCATGAAAAATCCTACGGTAATCGGTGAAGTTAAATGTAGCCAGATTATGTATGACATTATAAATTCAAGCGGCGGTAAAGCGGTAATGTACAAAACCGGTCACAGTAACCTAAAAGTTAAGTTAAAAGAACTTCATGCCGATTTAGCTTGTGAAGTGAGCGGACATGTATTTTTTGCCGATAGATATTTTGGTTATGACGATGCCGTTTATGCTACTTTTAGACTTTTGGAGCTTATTGCAAACGGTATGGATATAGATAAAGAAATATCACAGTTACCTGTCGTTTATAGTACGGAAGAACTAAAGGTAAAAACAACTGAAGAGGTTAAGTTTGCTATTATAGACAAACTAAAAGAGTTACTAAAAAATCCACCTTCCGATTTCCCTAAAATAAAAGACATTATAGATGTTGACGGTGTTAGGGTAATATTTGAAGACGGTTGGGGACTTGTAAGGGCTAGTAATACTACGCCGATATTGGTAACCAGATTTGAATCGACAAATAAAGACAATGCAGCCTTATATGAGAAAAAACTAAATGAACTTATAAGTGAAGCAAAAAAATAATTAAGGAATAGTAATGAGTATAGAAAATGAACTAAAACAAAGAAGTAACGGTGTATGTGAATTATGCGGAAGTAGTGATGATTTAAAAGTATATCAAGTTAATTTAAATGATGACGGATTAGACGGTAACGTATTACTTTGCGGCGTTTGTAACGCAAATGTAGATAGCCCGAAAGAGATAGATGAAAACCACTGGAGATGTTTAAACGACTCTATGTGGAGTGAACACCAAATAGTACAGATTTTGGCATACAGAACGCTAAAACAACTAAATGAATCATGGGCAAACGAGCTACTTGATATGATGTATCTTGACGATGATGCAAAAGCTATAGCTGATGCCGGTATAGTATCAGTTGAAGATGCAGGTGATGTAAAAAAAGATGCAAACGGCAATATCTTAGTTGAAGGTGATAGCGTAACTATTATCAAAGATTTAGAGGTCAAAGGTGCTGGATTTACGGCAAAAAGAGGTACGGTAGTAAAAGGTATAGGTCTTGGCAATGTTGCAGGTCACATTGAAGGGAAAGTAAACGGAGTTAAGATTTACCTAAAAACTTGTTTTTTAAAGAAAGTATAATTAACTATTTTCTAGTATTTGATATGAGTTTTTAACTTTTATAGTTTTTAAACTTGTATCAACATCGAGGATATATTCACCTTTTATATAAGGTATTAAAAAAACTTTAGGAAGTTGTTTTTCTATAAGTAAGCTATCTGTCGCTACTTCAAGATAGTCGTTAAGTGGAAATCTATGAATTTCAGTGACTTTTCCAAGTAGCAAGTCATCTTCGTAAACGTTACAGTCTATTATATCAAACCAAAAGTGTTCATTTTTTTTCAAAGAACAAGCCTCTTTAGTATCTTCTATAGTAGAATATAATTCAAGATTTGTAAGTTTTTTTGCATCATCACAGTTTGAGTATGTGCTGAACTTTACTATACCTCTATTAAAATCAAACTTTTCAACTTCCAAAACAATTTTTTTGTTTGTCAAAAGTTTTGACCCTTTTTTTATAGCTTTTGGAAAATCAGTCTCTAAATAGATTTTTAAATCTCCATTTAGACCGACTGTTTTACCAAGCTTACCAAGGTACACTTTATTATTCATCTATCGCAACTACTTGAATTTTATATGATTTGTTATCTTTAGCTTTGCAACCGTTAATGATAGTTTTAAGTGAGTTAATCATATTACCGTTTTTACCTATGATTTTGCCCATATCTATCTGGTGTACTTTAATAAAAATTTCACAAAAATCACCGTCTGCTTCATTTAACTCAACGGATATTAAATCCGGATATGTTGCTATGAGTTTCACATAGTTTTCTATAAAGTTTTCTACCATTTGGGAAGCTTTATAAATTATTTACCGCTAAGTTTTTTAACTTTTTCACTCATTTGAGCGCCAACACCTAACCAATAGTTAAGTCTCTCTTCATCTATTTTAAGAACTTTTGGCTCAGTTACAGGATTGAAATATCCTATTGACTCTATCCAACCGCTATCTCTTCTTTTTCTGCTGTCTGTTACAACTATTCTGTAAAATGGTTTTTTATTTCTACCCATTCTTGTAAGTCTAATTACCGTCATGTTTTTGTTCTCCTTAAATTTTAGTATTCCGAAAATACTTATTAAAGTTTTCAAACGAAAATTTTAATAAGTATTTTTGTTAGTCGTAAGTAGTGATTCGTAAAAGTCACTACTTATACAAGCTATCTAGGTATCCCTTTTTGTGCCTGAGCTAACATATTTGTAAAGCCCTTCATTCCACCTTTATTTGAGAGTTTTTTAGCCATTTTTGATGCATTTTTAAATTGTTTAAGTATTTTATTTACTTGCATTTCATTTAATCCGGCACCGTTAGAAATTCTTCTCTTTCTACTTGGATTTAATAAATCAGGATTTTCTCTCTCTTTTGGCGTCATTGAGCTAATAAGAGCTTTGATTTGAACTATTTCTTTTGAGTTGTCTAAATCCATCTCTTTTAGAGGTCCCGCCATTTGAGAAAGACCTGGAATCATAGATATGATTGACTTCAAACTTCCTAGTTTTTTTATCATTTCTAGTTGCTCTAAGAAGTCGTTGAAATTAAACTCACCCTTTTGGATTTTTTTAGCTACCGCTTTTGCATGTTTTTCATCCATAACGGCAGAAGTTTTTTCTGCAAGACCTTCAATGTCCCCAGCCCCTAAAAGTCTGCTTGCTATTCTATCAGGTATAAATACCTCAATATCAGGCATTTTTTCACCGATACCGATAAATCTAAGAGGAACACCTACTTGGTGAGCTATAGAAAGAGCCACACCGCCTTTTGTGTCACCGTCATATTTTGATAATATAACGCCGTCTATTCCTATCTCTTCTTTAAAAGTTGTTGCCGTTCTTGTAGCATCGTGTCCAGTCAAAGAATCCGCAACGTAAAAAATCTCATTCGGTTTTACTGCATCTTTTACTTTTTTAAGTTCAGCCATAAGCTCTACATCTATTGCAAGACGTCCGGCAGTATCTATCAAAAGTACGTCATACAGCTCTTTATTTGCCTTTGCAACCGCACCTTGTGCTATTTTTACAGGGTCTTTTTCATTATCGTCAAAATATATATCCACATCTATTTGTGCCGCAATTTGTTTTAGTTGTTCAACTGCCGCAAGTCTTTGTAAGTCTGCCGCTGCTACTAGAACTTTCTTTTTTCTTGTTTTTAGATAGTTTGCAAGTTTTCCTGTAGTTGTAGTTTTACCGCTACCTTGAAGACCCGTCATAAGAACTATAGTAGGAGGTGTACTTGAAAATACAAATCCTTGGTTACCGTTAGCCGTTAATATCGTAGTTAACTCATCTTTTAAAGCTTTTAAAAACGTATTTTGACCGATGCCTAGTTTTTTTGTATTGAGTTCTACGTTGTTTACTAAGTCTTTTGTGGTCTTATGATGAACATCGGCTTTAAGTAAAGCTTTTCTAAGTTCTGCCGTTGCATTTTTTAGTGCTTTTTCATCATCTTGAAACCTGATTTTATTTACCGTAGATTTAATGGAACTTGTTATAAAATCAAACACGAACTATCCTAATAAATTAATTTTTTGAAATTATATAAAAAGAAAACTTTAAAATAGATTAATTAAGTATATTTTAAGTTAATAATTTATAAGAAAGCCGATTTTTAGGCTTTCTTAACTTAAATTTTTTTTAAAAACCGTAAGTTTTAAATTCTTTCGGTTCCGGTGACTCAAAAGTGTAGTTGAATATTTTTGTTAGTTTTGAATGTAGTAACATTCTATGAACTTTCGTCGAAGGTTTACCGTAAAGAGTATCTCCTATTATAGGTAAATTAAGATGTGCTAGATGTACTCTTATTTGGTGTGTTCTACCTGTTTCTATCACTACTTTTACCTTACTTTTATGCCCTTCTATCATAAGAGGATATACTGTAGTTTTCGCACTTTTACCGTTTTTTTTGTCTATTTTGCTTTTTGCGGTTTTCCCTTTTATGGTTGTTATAGGTAGGTCACACATCATCTCTTCTGCAACTTTGCCGTCAACTACTGCAATATATTCTTTATATACTTTGTTTTCTTTAAACTCTTTTATAGCACGTGCTTGGAACTCTTTGTTTTTTGCAAAAAGCATCACACCGCTTGTTTCACGGTCTAGTCTATTTAGTAAAATATAATCCTTATAGGTAGCTTCTACTTCACTTGTGTTCATATGAGCAGGTTTATCTACAGCTAATATATCATCATCTTCAAAAATCTTTCTAACGCTTTGCATCTCTTTTACTTTAAATACCGTATCAGCTGAAATTTCCCTACGAGCAATCATCACCTTTTTACAGCCGACCGTTACCAAACCTTTATCTATAAGCTCTTTTGCCTTTGAATTTGTAATACCTTCTTGAAGTGCTAGTAGTTTGTACGCTTTTTCTTTTGCCATTTTTTATATACCTTAATATCTTTTTTATATTATACCATAATTATTACCACACCATCAAATAATGTGAAATAATAGTAGTTGTATTATATCCTATATCAAGGCGGAAACTTGAAGCTTACCAATTGGTAAGCGAAAGTTGACAACGTAGAGATAGGTTATAAGATGACTAGCATTTGTAATATGTTACTCGCATTATTTACTCATACTTTTTTTAGAAAAATTCTTGAAATACGATGTATTCCTACAAATTTTTCTAAAAAACAATTATGGCAAAAATGCGGCTATGATTCAGATTATTTATCGGTGTGGTAATAAGATTTCATTTAAGATTAATTTTAGTTTAATTTAGCTAAAATTATAGACTCTATTTCTCAAGAATAGAAACCTCACATGTATCAATCCTTGAATTGGTTGCACGAAAGTGTTAAGGGATACAGAGGCAAAACCAAAACAAAACATATAATTGCAAGGAGCAAAACAATGGTTACAATGAAAGATTTGTTGGAGTGTGGTGTACATTTCGGTCACCAAACAAGAAGATGGAATCCAAAAATGAAAAAATTCATCTTTGGTGTAAGAAAAAATATCTATATCATAGATTTACAAAAAACATTAAGATATTTTAGATATACATATACAGTAGTAAGAGACAGAGCTGCTGCTGGTGAAACTATGATTTTCGTAGGTACTAAAAAACAAGCTAGCGAAACTGTAAAACAAGCTGCTATCAGCTGTGGTATGCCATACGTTAACTATAGATGGTTAGGCGGTATGCTTACAAACTACGGAACAATCAAAAAATCAATAAGAAAACTTGAAGTTATCAAAAAAATGAAAGAAGAAGGTCAAACTGCACTTCTTACAAAAAAAGAAGCTTTAATGCTTGATAGAAAAGAAGAAAAATTAGAATTATACCTTGGCGGTATCAAAGATATGAAACAACTTCCAGATATGATGTTTGTTATCGATGCTGCTAAAGAAAAAATTGCTATTGCTGAAGCTAGAAGATTAGGAATAAAAGTTATAGCTCCGATAGATACAAACTGTGATCCTGATGTTATAGATTACCCAATCCCAGGAAATGACGATGCTATAAGATCAATCCAACTATTTTGTTCAGAAATGGCAGAAGCTATGAATGAAGGTAGAGCTGCATTCTTAGAAAACGGTGGAACTATAGAGTCTGCTCCTGTTAGTGCAGAAGAAGCTCAAGAGGTGTTAGAAGAAGCATTAGCTGAATCTGATGAATTAACTGAAGAAAATTTTTCACAGGAGAACTAAGATGGCAGAAATTACGGCACAAATGGTTAAAGAACTAAGAGAAGCTACAGGTGCAGGGATGATGGACTGTAAAAAAGCTCTTAGCGAAACTGACGGAAATATGGAGCTTGCTATAGATAAGCTAAGAGAAGCCGGTCTTGGTAAAGCTGCTAAAAAAGCAGGAAACGTAGCTGCTGAAGGTCTTATTACTATTATAGTAAATGATGATTTCACAAAAGCAACTATGACTGAAGTAAATTCACAAACCGACTTCGTTGCAAAAAATGAAGGTTTTATCAATTTAACTAAAGAGATAACTGCACACGTTCAAGCAACAGGTGTAAGTGAAACTGAAGAATTAATGAAAACTACAATTAACGGTGTTGTTTTCGAAGAGTTTATGAAAACAAAAATAGCTACGATAGGTGAAAATCTAGTAGCTAGAAAAATGGTAACGGTTTCTACTGAAGGCGGCGTTGTAAACGGTTATGTTCACACAAACGGTAGAGTAGGTGTTATTTTGAGTGCAACTTGTGCACCTGAAGCTAAAGAAAAAACGGTTGCTTTATTAAAAAGCATAGCAATGCATGCAAGTGCTATGAAACCGACTGTTATAAGCTATACCGAACTTGATCCTGAATTCGTACAAAAAGAGCTTTTAGCTATTAGAGCTGAAGTTGAAAAAGAAAACGAAGAACTTGCAAGACTTAAAAAACCTCTAAAAAGAGTTCCTGAGTTCGTAAGTAAATCACAACTGACTCCTGCAATTATGGCAGAAGTTGAAGCTAACTTGAAAGAAGAATTAAAAGCTAGCGGTAAACCGGAAAAAATTTGGGACAAAATTCTTCCTGGTCAAATAGAAAGATTTATCACTGATAATACTCCACTTGATCAAAGATATGCTCTTTTATCACAAGCGTATGTTATGGATGATAAAAAAACAGTTGAACAAGCTATCGCAGATACTGATGCTTCAATTAAACTTGTTGATTATATAAGATTTGAGCTTGGTGAAGGTATAGAAAAAGAAGTAACTGACTTTGCTTCTGAAGTTGCTGCTCAACTTGGTTAATAAGTAATTTTAAATGTTAAATTATGAATGTTGAATTAAATTCAAACAGCAATCATATCACATTTTCAAATGATTTACAGCCCCTTTTGGAGGCTGTAAATATATCTCATAATTTCGACTATCCACTTTTTCATGATATATGTTTAAATATTTATAAAGGTGATTCCGTAGCAATAGTAGGAAGTAGCGGTTGCGGTAAATCAACGTTACTCAACATATTATCGACACTACTTAAACCAAACGGCGGTGAAGTTAAATTCCAAAATAAATCTATATATTCTTCAAAAAACGAAGATATTTTAAAGATAAGAAGAGAATATTTTGGCATAATATTTCAAACACACTATTTATTTAGAGGTTTTAACGCCAAAGAAAATTTAGAAATATCTAGTATTTTAAATAATGCTAAGATTGATGAAGATTTGTTAAAATTGTTGCATATTGATTTTGTTATAAATCAAAATGTCGGTACACTATCCGGTGGACAGCAACAAAGGCTCTCAATAGCAAGAATTTTGACAAAAAAACCAAAAATTATATTTGCAGATGAACCCACCGGTAATCTTGATAAAGAGACTGCAAATATTGTGTTTGATGCCTTATTTGAATATATAAAGTTATCTAGCGGAGCTATGGTATTGGTTACCCACGAGATGGATTTAGCTTTTAAGTGTGGTAAGGTATATAGATTAGAAAATCAAAGGTTAGTACAAATAAAATGAAGTTACTATTAGTTACACAAGAAGATATTATAAAAAAAGTTTTTACTCTGGTTTGTAAGAAGTTAGAGTTAGACCTTATTATTCAAGAAGATACGCAGATAACCGATAGATATGATATTATAGTTCTTGACCATTATTTTATAGACGATAGATTTAATATAATCAAACAATATAGCAAAAAATTAGGTGCAATTACAGGTGAGCCGTTGCCTTTTGAAAAGGCTAAAGATTTTGTTATAAATAGACCTTTTTTACCTACTCAACTTATTACTATTTTGAGTGAACAATTAGAAAAGATAAGATTTGAGAGAAAAAGAGAAACTACTAAGCAGTTTATAAATGATTATGAAACGCAAAATACGGTAAGTTATTTAGACTCTTTAGTTGAAGATATTGCTAGTGATATTGAAATAGAAACAGATGAATCTATTATTCAAAAACCTACTATTAAGCAAGGCGGAGTTTTAGATAGTGCAGAGTTATCGAAAATAAAAACATTGCTTGATATTAAAAAAGAGCCTACGACTATAGATGATTTGGATGAAGGTGATTGGCTTGATTTATCTGAGATTATAGATAAAGCATTGGAAGAAGTTAAGGTATATGAGTTCCTTGAAAATAAACCCATAAAACTTATTTTGTCACAGTATAATTTAGATGAATTAAAACCGTTATTGAAGAAACTTAATCAAAGTGCGATAGACTCTTTGACTGAAGGTAAAGAGATTACGTTAATGTTAAAGTTAAAGGAAGAGAATTGATAAGTTTAGAAAGCGGGGCTATTTTAATCCTGTCAGGTCCAAGCGGTTGCGGTAAATCTACATTACTTAAAGAGTTATATAAAAGCATAGATAAATATTACTTTTCCATATCTACAACTACACGTGCACCGAGAGTAGGTGAAAAAGATGGTCTGGACTACTTTTTTGTTACAAAAGAGCAGTTTGAAGAGGGTATAAAAAACGGTGAATTTTTGGAATATGCGGAAGTTCACGGGAATTATTACGGTACTTCATTAAAACCTATTTTAAACGCTCTTGGTGAGAATAAGCTTGTTATATTTGATATAGATGTACAAGGTCAAGATATCGTAAAAAAATCGGAGTTAAGTAAATATGTTACATCTGTTTTTATTACTACTCCTAGTTTGGAAGTTTTAAAAACTAGGCTTTATTCAAGAGCTACGGATAATAATGATGTTATCGAAAAAAGAATCAAAAATGCAGTTATAGAAGTAGAAAGTATAAATAAATACGATTATATTATTATCAATGACGATTTACAAAAAGCATCACGTGAATTAGTCGGCGTAGCTCAAAGTGCAATGCTTAAAACGTCACTATTTTCAAAAGACTATATAGTAGCAAACTGGCTTAGCTAGGGTCTTTTATCCCACATCTTCTAAAATACTCTTCTTGGGTGAATTCCAACCCAAATGCGTCGTTTACAACGCTTTGATTGATTTGTTCAATTACAAACGAGCGTTGTTTATCGTCCAAAAATGGACCTATAAAGATTTGAATTCTTCCGCTATCGTTTTGGCATATAGATATTCTTGCGTCGACGGCTTTTATTTCACGCAAAAACTGTGTATAAAGCTTATACTTAAGTGTAGCTACCTGTATAAATTTTAGGAAATGTTTCCCATTCTTCTCATCCTTGACGGTGTGATTATCTTTTGTATCATTTTTTGCTACGATATCTTGTGATTTGTTCTCGACGGTGATAACACCATCACTAGTAATAGGAACTTCATTTTGCTTAGTTACGACTAAATTTTCTTCTTTTACCTGTTTATTATCTTGTAACTCTTCTTGTTTGGTTACCGGTTGTTCTTTGGTTGTTTGAGTTTCAATATCGTTTAATTTATCTTGAGTCGGTTCCGTAGTTGCAATAATATCAGGCTCTTTAACTAAAGGGACATTTTGCTCATCTTTTGGGAACAATGCTTCCAATTCTTCATCATAAAAGGAGTTTTCTAACGGTTTATCCGTACTCTCTTGTGCCGTTTGTATAGTATCTTCTGCTTTGTCGTCTTGTTGTATAGGAGCATCTATCAACGCTTGAAGTTTTTTGTTAAGTCTAGGAATATTTATATCCGTAGTTTTAAATTCATAGGTAGGAATTGATACTTCGACAGGTTGGTTCGTCGTCGTAGTGCCGTCAGTGGCTTGAGTAGGGTTTTGTTGTTCGGTCGAAGAAGGGTGGGTAACTACTTCTTTAGCATCAAACACTCCGCTGAAGAATAAAATGACACCTATTAAAAGTAATCCTATCAATACTCCAATGACTATTATCAATACTTTGTTTAATTTTTTAGCTTTTTTTTGGGTTAAATTTTCACTTTCATCAAGTAAATTATCCAGATTGTCGTTTTGTGGTACATCCCCTTTAACAACAACTTTCGTACCGTTTTGTTTAGAATCACTTTGTTCGTCAGTTTTTATTTCCGCAGAGTTCGATTCACTCTCTAAAGGTTCTACCGGTTGTTTATTTTCTTCGTCGTTTGCCACTAAACTTTTCCTATTTTAATTTTAGTTCTTCTCGTTTTGCTTTTTGTTTGGCTAAAATTTTCTCTTTATTTTTTTTATAGTACTCTTTCCTATATTCTTTTAATTCTTGTTTTTTCTTTTCTCTGTACTCTTTGTCATATTCTAGTCTTTTATCTTTATTTTCTTGATAATAAGCTTGTTTTTTTTTCCTATACTCTTTAATTTTTGCTACTATAATCTCTTTTCTGTCATCTATGTGAGATTTTTGTTTTTTTGCTATTTCTTTAAGCTTTGAGGCAAAATCTTCAAAGCTTAAATTGTTTAACTCTTTATCATAATCGATAGTTTTTCTTTTTTCCATACCCGATTCATGACTTTCAAGTTGCAATTTCTTTTTGAGATAGTATTCTCTTTTTTTCTTTTTATGACGTAAAAAATTCTCTTCTCTTCTCTTTTTTAGCTCTTCTAAATTCATTGACTAAATTTTACTTACCTTTTTAATCTATTTACTATATCTAACATATCATCCGTAGTAGTTATGGCTTTTGAATTGGCTTCATAAGCACGCTGTGCCGTAATCAAGTCAACCATCTCGTTTACCAAAGCAACGTTTGATGACTCAATCATACCTTGTCTAAGGCTACCGAATGCATCAACGGTAGGTATACCTTTTATAGGTGCACCTGATGCTTCACTTTCTATAAATAAAGTGTCTCCGTACGGACTTAAACCTGCAGGATTAATAAAGTCTACAATAGTTATTTGCCCTAAAACTTCAGTAGCACCGGTTGTGGGATTCATCGCAGATACCGTTCCGTCAAGTGCTATCGATAAATTTGTCAAGTTTTCCGGAATGACTATTTCAGGTTCAAGTCTATAGCCTTGACCGTTCACTATTGCCCCCTCATCATCAACTTTAAAAGCACCGTTTCTAGTATATGCAGGTTCACCGTTTGGCAAGGTGATTTGAAAAAAACCTTTCCCCTCTATGGCAATATCTAGGTCATTTCCGGTTTGTTTGAAGTTACCTTGTAAAAAAGCTTTTTGGATACCGGATACCCTAACCCCCATACCTACGTCTATGCCTGTAGGATTCCTGCTTATGTCGGACGTTGCACCGCCGGTGTAGTTTAGGGCCTCATACATAAGGTCTTGAAATTCTGCTCTATCTTTTTTGAATCCGGTTGTATTTACGTTAGATATGTTGTTTGACGTAACGTCAATTTGCGTTTGCATCGCTAGCATACCAGAAGCTGCAGTATATAAACCCCTTATCATAAGCTCTCCTTTTTATAACATTAAGTATATTAATTCTCTTATTATATTTAATACAAAGTTAAAAGTTGATTAAAAGAATTTCATCTTTTAAATATATAGTGTTTAAGGATAAATTCAAATGCTTTTTATTATAATAACTACAAAGTTTTAAAAACAAAGGTAGTTTAATGAAGATTTTAATTGTTGATGATAGCTCTACAATGAGAAGAATAATCGGTAACGTTGTAATGCAATTAGGATTTAGTAAAAGTGATTTTGATGAGGCTGAGGATGGCCTAAAAGCATGGAAGCTCCTTAGCGAGGGGCAGTATGATTTAGTATTGACCGACTGGAATATGCCGAATATGAACGGTCTTGAGTTGGTTCAGAAAATAAGGGCTGAAGGTTCTCATACTAAGGTACCTATCATTATGATTACTACCGAAGGTGGAAAAGCCGAAGTTGTTACTGCGTTGAAAGCAGGAGTTAATAACTATATCGTTAAACCTTTTAGTGCAGAAGTTCTTAAGGAAAAACTTGATGGGGTTATGAAGAAGTAAGTTGTTATCCAGTAATTAATTAAAGGTTTTAATATGAGTATGAGTCAAGAAGAAATAGAAGCTTTAATGAACGGTATTGATTTGGGCGGTGACGATGATACGCAAGAATCGACTCCTGTCGTTGAAGAGGATTCACAAGGTACGTTGTCTGCAGATGATATAGAAAGTTTGATAAATCAAACAAAAAATGAAGAGGTAGTAGAAGCTACAAATTCAAACAGTGAGGTTAGTGATGACGATATTGAAGCAATGCTTGCATCGATAGGCGGTATTACGGATAATACTCCTCCAAAAGTTGAAGAAAAACCGAAAGCGGCTGAAAGTAAACCGAAAAAAGAGATTATCGTGGACAATGACGAAGAGATTGAGAAGCTTGCAAGTTCATGGGCATCGAAAAAAGTCGAGGAGGGTATTTTCCCTTATCCTGTGACGAAGGATCATAAGCCTATTAATCAGCTAAGTGAAGTGGCAAACGATAGTGAAGAGAAAGCATCTAAAATTTTTGATGTTTTGAGTTTTATATTAGATGAAAATAACGTAATACAACAAGAGTCTAAAAAAATTGACGAGTTTTTAAACAAACAAATTGCTTTAATGCAGGCGTTGTCTGCTAAATTTCCAAATATAGGCGTATTTCAAGCAAACCACCAATCTGCAGTTGCTTTAAAAGATAGCATTAAAGTAATTAAGTCAAAAGTTGATGCCGAAAATATGCAGTTATTTGAGGCGATGGAATTGATGCAGTTTCATGATATTAACAGACAAAAAATAGAAAGAGTTATGGCAGTTATACGAAAATTATCCGGTTATCTGAATAATCTTTTTGAAGATGACGGTAGCCACAAAGAAGTTGCCGTAGCAAAACACATACACGGTGACGCCAACTCCGACCTTGTCGGCGGTGATGATTTAGAAGCTCTTATTGCAGAGTTTAATAAATAGTAAGGTGAAGTTATGAATAAAGCAGTTCATCAGTTATCGGCTTCTATGATTAATCAGTTTAATAGACTTGATAAAATATCACATAATCTTGCAAACGTGAATACTACGGGATTTAAGCAAGAGGGTGTTGTTGAGGGTACTTTTAACAATTATTTAAAAGAGGCTTCTGAGAAAGGTTTTACTCCTACTGCCATAGATTCGGTTACGAATACTATGCCTAAACTTTATGAAAATTATATCGATGGAAGTACCGGAGCAATAGTTCAGACTGGGAATACGTTGGATTTTGCTTTGAAGAATAAAGATACGTTTTTCAAGCTTAAAGATCCAAACGGTGATATAGTGTATACTCGTGACGGTACGTTTCACAATTTAGATAATAAACTCGTTTCAAAAAACGGGTATGAAGTTTTGAATGCACAAAATGAACCTATAGCCGCTGATAGTGAGAACATTGCTTTGCAGCTTGGCATTGTAAAAACACCGATATCTAATTTGGAAAAAATGGGTGATAACAATTATATTGCCAAAAATGATTTTTTATTGGATAATGTTGCTATTAATGATGGTTTTATAGTGCAAGGTGCATTGGAAAAATCAAACGTAAACAGTGTTACTTCAATGATAGCTCTTATTGATGCACATAGAAGAATGGGACAATCTCAAAAGGTTATTGAGGGGATGAGTCAACTTAGTGAGAGTTTAGTAGATAAAGTCGGAAGACCGACGTAATGAAACGGTAGGTTAACATGGAAGCTAGTAGTGTAAGTGCAGAGCTGTTTAAAAACTTGAGTTATAGAGCAGATAGACAAAATATAATATCTAGTAATATAGCAAACCGTGATACACCGGGTTATAAAACAAAAGATTTATCTTTTGCCGATGAACTATCCACCGTGAAAAACAATCAGCTTCCGATGAAAATTACTAACCATAACCATATAATACCGCAGAATAATATAGCATCAAAAGAAAATAAAGTTTATGAAGTAGATAATCTACAAGTTCAAAATGACGGCAATAATGTTAGTTTGGACAGAGAAATGAGTGAGATGGCAAAAAATAATATGGTTTTTCAAGCACTTCAAGCAGCAATTAAAAAGGATTCGGCATTGTTTAGGTTAGTAATAGATTCTTCAGGTAAAAATTAATGGAACAACTTTTAAAATTTATTAACGGACTTAATCCTGCTCAACGTGCTGTTGTTGTAGGTGGGTTTTCTTTACTTTTTATTTTTTTAATAGGTCTTTTGGTATATTCTAGTTTCAAAGCAGAGAGTGAAAAACTTAATTATACGGTGGCAACAAATCTTACAAAAAGTCAAGTTATGCTTGCTAGTAGTGAACTTGAAGGTTCCAATATCCCGTTTGCTATTGTCGGTACGGGTAATGATTTGACAATCAAAACTAGTAAAGACTTTATTAATATAGCAAAAATTAAACTTATTACGAGTGATTCAGGGAGTTCTACACATACCGGTTGGGAACTATTTGAAAAATCATCTTTAGGAACTACTAATTTTGAAAATCAAGTGAAGTATTTAAGGGCATTAGAGGGTGAGCTTGGAAGATCTTTGGAATCTTTGAGCGGAGTTTTAAGAGCGAGTGTGAAAATAGCTCTTCCTAAACAAACTATATTTACGGAACAAAAAGCTCTTCCTAGTGCTTCAGCCGTACTTAGTCTTAGAAACGGTATGTTTTTGACTCAAAAACAAATCGACGGTATCAAAAATTTCATTGCTTCTGCCGTTACAGATTTGACACCGGAAAATATTAATCTTATAGACCAAGACGGTGCATTACTCGAGAAATCTGCTTCCGAAGAGGAAAATCAATTATTTAAAACCCAGTCTGATTACAAGAAAAAAGTAGAAAAAGATTATGAAGAAAAAATTATTGCGTTACTTGAACCTTTCGTCGGTACAGGTAGGGTTGTAGCAAAGGTAAATGTTGATTTAGATTATACAAAGTTTGAGAGTCATGAAGAGATTTATGACCCTGAGGGAACTATTAGAAGTCAACAAACAAATGAGACCTCAAGTCAAACACAAGGTAAAGATAATGCTGCCGGTGGAGTTCCAGGAGTACAAAGTAATATTCAAGACCCAAATAACGATGCAAATGCTATGGCTGTTAAAAGCTCTACCGAAGAGACTCAAACTACTACTAATTATGAAATAAGTAAAAAAATAGTAAGTAAAAAAGATAACGGTTTTGGTACTTTGACTCGTATAAGTGCTGCCGTGACGTTTGACTCTGCTATTTTAGAAGAAAATGTAAATAAAGAAGAGTTTACAAATTCTATGAAAAGTATAGTTCAAGATGCAGTCGGATACAATGAAAAACGTGGAGATAACGTATCAATAAAAGATTTTAGGTTTATCGTTGCAAAAGCAGGCGGTGCAGTGGGTGAAGATGGACAACCGGTGGATGTTGCGGGTAATCCGGTTGATTCTACGGCTATGGTTAAAAGTATTCTCAAAGAATTTGGAGAATATATACAGTATATAATAGCCGCAGTTATACTGTTCGTATTTTATAAGAAATTTATTGCCAATCATGAAGTCGTAGTTTTGGGTGATAGCTCAGGAGCTTCTAGAAGTCAATCTTCAAGAGGAGGTTCTAGTAGTGCACACGTACCTGAAGATTATAATTTTGAGGAAGAATTTGACCAAAATAGTGCTCATAACAGATTAAAACTAAAAGTCAAAAGTCAGATTATGAATAATCTTCAAGGATTGGACGAAGAGTCTGCTGCCAAGTATGAGGTTTTGATAGAAGATTTGGATAAGCAAATACATACAAAGCCTCAAGATATAGCAAATATGATTTCACTATTACTTAATGAAGCTGACGGTGGTTCATCAAAAGGAAAGGGTAGATAATGGCTGACGAAAAAGATGCACTAAAAGGCATGTCTATGCTGGAGAAAGTTGCAAACTTTTGTGTACTTATAGGTGAAGAAGCAACTATTAAAATTTTTCAGCACCTTCCTAAAGATACGGTTGAAAGAATAACTACTTCTATCTCTACGATAAGAACGATAGATAAAGAAGTTTCTTTAGCTATACTGAACGAATTTCATGTTTTGGCACGTTCTAGCGGTTTTATTAGTTCAGGCGGTTTCGATTATGCAAAAGATATTTTATATAAAACATTAGGTAAAGAAGAAGCTGAAAGAATTTTGGCAAAATTATCAAAAATGCATATAGCTTCACAATCTTTTACGTATCTAAACGCTATTAATCCAAAGCAACTTGCAGACTTTATCAAGGATGAATCTCCACAAACTATGGCTGTTATATTGTCTCATATGGAACCAGCAAAAGCAGCTGAAGTATTGACGCAGTTAGATGAAGACATAAAGGTAAAGGTAACCATGCAAATGGCTACCATAAAAGACGTATCTCCTGATGTTGTTAGAACAATGTCTGTTGTTTTGGAGAAAAAATTAGAATCTTTATTATCGTCTATCGTAGACGTGGGCGGTGTAAAAGTTGTTGCAGATATGCTCAATCGTCTTGGTCCAAAAGCTCAGGATATTCTTAAAAATATTGAAGGTGTTGATAGCACTCTTTCTCAAAGAATTAAAGAAAATATGTTTGTATTTGAAGATTTAATTAACCTTGATACTGAATATGTACAAAAAATCTTACAAAACGTAGATATGGCAGATGTGGCGATAGCTATGAAAAATGCTGCTCCTGAAGACATAGATAAAGTAACTTCGGCTATGAGTCAAAGGGCTAAAGATAGATTCTTAGAAGAGTCTGAAATGCTAACCAAAGTTAAAATTAAGGATATTGAAGTTGCACAAAGAAAAATGTTGGATGTTGCCCAAAAAATGATAGAAGATGGTACTATAGATAGAGGAATGGAACAATAATGGCTGTAAATAACGTAACCACCGGTGCGAAGATAGTAAAACAAAAAGATGAGGGGGTCGTTCCATATCAATTAGGTTCATTTATAGGAAATACATCTGAGCCTGAGATTCCAAATTTTCAACGTGCGGGTAATGCAGTTTTACACTCTCAAAATGATATAAATTCATCATCGAAAAGTAGTGCCAATTTGAGCATGATTCTCGAGGAACTTAGTAATATAAAGACCAAAATAGACAATATAGAGTCCAACGGTGTAGGTTCAAAGGAACTTGATAAACAAGTTGTTACCGCAATAAAAGAACTGAAACAGTATGCATCTTTTTTTGAGCAAGCAACTTTTGCGTTAGAGGCTAAAATTTTAAAAACTTCTATGTCGATAGCAAAAAAAATAATTTCTATAGAACTTGGAGAAAATTCATCTAAAATAGCTAAAGAGACCATTAATAATATCTTAGCAAAAATTAAAACTGCATCTAAGATAACTATACATTTAAATCCTAAAGATTATACCGTTTTGAAACACGATTTACAGCTACAACCGTTTATCGTTTTAAATGAAGACCCGAATGTAACCGCAGGTGGAGTCGTGATTGCTAGTGATCTTGGAAATTTTGATGGAAATATAGAGGCAAAAATTACCTCAATGGTTGAAACTTTGGACTCTATCGTATAACTTTTCTTTATCTTAGTTTAACTTTCGTAAAAACTTCTTTTTAATTTGCTTTCTTATTATTTTTGTGATATAATTTATTAAAATAAAAATTTGGATATTGGTGATGGAAATAAGCGATAGAGATTATGATGTTTTAGTAGATACTGAAATTGTAGTTGATGTAATGCTTGGTAGCTGTCATATCAGTATGAAAGAATTTTTAGAACTCGGTGAGGGTGATATAATAGCCCTTGATAAGACTGCCGGTGCAGGCGGTGATATTTATGTAAATAAACGAATCGTGGGTACCGGAGATATTATAGTTATGGATGAGAAATTGGCTGTTAGAGTTCAGGATGCTATGGATTCCGACAATGTTGTTAGATATTTCTTTGAAGAAGGACTTAACTAAAAGGATTTAAGATGGCAGTAGAAAATGTACAAACTTCAACAAGTACCGATGCTTACGGTAATGCTTATACAACGGCACTTTCAAATGATAAATTAACAAATAATGATTTCTTGAAATTGATGCTTACCGAACTCCAAATGCAAGATCCTACAAAACCTATGGATTCACAAAATATGCTTCAATCACAGATGCAAATGAGTGCAATAGAGACAAATCTTCAAACTATTGAGACTATGAAATCGTTGCAACAATCTTTTGCTCAAACTGCTTTGTCACAGTCTGCAGGCTTGATAGGTCATATTGTACAAAACGGAGAGTATGGTGATGACGGTTCTTATAAAGAGTATCATGTTAATTCAGTTGAGTCTATAGACGGTGAGATTAAATTAAACGTCGGTAGACTTTTGGGGTATAATAGTGAAACGCAGGAGTTTATAATTTCCGATGAGCAAGAGTTGATAGATTTTAATAGTGTTACAAAGATAATCTAAAGGGTTTACTATGATAGGTGCATTGTTTAACGGAATATCAGGTCTTAGTGCTTTTCAACAGGCTTTAAATATTGAGTCAAATAATATATCAAACGTTAATACGGCTGGTTATAAAAGTGATAGTGTAACATTTGCCGATATGATGTACCAAAACGGTGTGGGAAAAGGCTCAAATCTTCAATCCGTACAAAAGAATTTTGTCCAAGGCAATCTAAAAGTAACAGGCAATCCTTATGATATGGCTATAGATGGCAAGGGCTTTTTTATGGTCAAAGGGGATAGGGAAGAAGTATATTATACTCGTGCCGGAGATTTTAGAATGGGTACCGACGGAACTTTACAAACTCCTAGCGGACTCAATGTTATGGGTTTCCCGATTAGTTCTGTAAGTGTAGTGGCTACGAATCCTTTGACTACACAGTTTACATCGGCGTATGATCAGTATTTAGGTTCTCAGCTTGTTATTGAAGATAGTGAGGTTTTGACTTTTAATGCAAGAGCTACCGATTATACAAGTAGTGCTACGAGTGATACAAGTGCAATGAGCGGTAACGGTTATAAAACTGCAGGTGCAAAGGTGGCTGACGTAGAGGCATTGGCTACCGAGTATAGACAAAAACTTTCTGAATTAGCTCCGGCATTAAGTGCGGGGACATCGAGTGTGGCACAGGTTAGTACTATAGATTATTCTGATTTTGCTACAAAATTGGTAGCGGAAGGCGATTATGTTGAGCTATTTGTAAACAATACTGTTTACAGACAGTCTTTTGATACGGACGCTCAAACTACGATGAATAAACTTTCAGATCAAATTTCTTCGGCAAAAGGGCTTACTAGTAGTGTTGATTCTGCCGGTCTTTTGACTATAACTTCATTGATACCTGGACAAAAGGTAACCATTGCAAACCCAAAAATAAATGATGATGATTATTTGGTTAACACGGTTACCGATGCCGTCAAAGGAAGCGGATTGGCTGCCGTTGATAGTGCAAGAGTCGCACTACAAACTGCGGTTGAAAGAGCAGGAGCCGAGTTTTTGGAGCTTACAAATAGAGTTGATTTATCAAATACCGCTGCTTTGCAGGTTGACAAAATTCAATTAAAGCTTGACAATCTAGGAATTAGCACAAACGGATTTGGTACACCTGAGGTTATAAACGGTGTTATCTTAATGAATCAAGGTGACCACTCTTATGTACTCGGTAAAGTTAGTACGGCTTATTTTACGGATGTACATAGCCTTAAACCGCTTGGTGAAAATCTATACAGTAAAACTTTTGCTAGCGGTGAGCCTATAGAAGCAGGTCAGCTAAATAGTGTTAAAAACACTATTTTGGAGATGAGTAATGCAGAACTTGGAACTAGTTTAACAAACTTGATGGTTTATCAAAGAGCTTTCGAGGCAAACTCAAAAGCCATTACTACAAGTGATGAGTTTTTGAATGTGGCTATACAGCTTAAGAAGTAAGTAGTTTATCGGTAATTGGTGTATTGGTAATTGGTAGGATTGCCAATCCCATTTTACTAAGTGTTTATAAGTTAGCTCTTCAATAAAGGGTTAAGTTATGAACATTGTTTGTTCAGACGGTAAGGGTTGGGTAGTAATACCTTTTACTTTTTACCTTTTACCTCATAAAAAAGGATTTAAAATGATTGGCGCACTATGGACAGGAATTTCGGGATTGTCTTCACACCAAAAAGCTTTGGATAATGAAGCAACAAATATTGCCAATGTTAATACGGTAGGATATAAAGCATCTAGAATCTCTTTTGCAGATCAGATGTATCAAGATAAAATCGGTAAGGGTTCAAAAGTCCTTGATGCGGAAAAGCTTTATACTCAAGGTAACCTAAAAGTTACTGGAGTAAGCTTCGACATGGCATTATCGGGGCAAGGATTTTTTACCGTAAGCGATACTAGAAGTAGCGGAAGTAGTGAGACATACTATACACGTGCAGGAAATTTTCGTATGGGTGAGGATGGAACTTTACAAGATGCTGCAGGTAATAAAGTACAAGGTTGGGCTATGGCAAATGTGGATTCTGACACAGATGTAAAGACAACAAATCCAAATATTACATATTTTACAAATGACTATACAAAACTTGCCGCTTCAAAAATAATAAGACATAATAACAAAATAGAAACTATTACCGCTAAAATGACGGATTATACGTTGACGGCTACTGCGGATGCTTCAAGCGTATTTACGGGTGCTGGGTATAAAACTAAGTCCGGTAAGATTTCAGACGTTGAGGCACTTATTAGTGAGTACAATACTAAGTTGACTGCATATCAATCTGACCCTTCAGCTACATCTTCGCCTTCTATCGCTCAAGTTAGTTATATCAGATTTCCTCTTGATGGTACTGCTAGCGGGGATGGTAGCCAAATGTACGTATATATAAACGGTATAAAGTATTCTCAAAGTTTTGATACCAATTATGCGACTACTATGAAAAAGTTAGCTGATCAAATCTCTGCGATTCCAGGCTTTAAAGCATATACTGCTGCAGGTGCTAGTGGAAGTATAGTCGAAACTACGGATAATACTGCATTAAATACAGCTTCAACCGGTGGAGCTTTGAAAATAGAATCTTTAATCCCAGGTAAGATATTTACCGTAGGTGAAGTAGCTGAAACGTCAGGTAGTACAACATCTGTAGGTAGTGTTGTAAGTACTCAGGGTACATCTGCCGTAATAGGTAAGGGTTTTGGTGCAGTTAAAAGTGCACAAGAAGCTTTACTAGCCGCAGTTAGCGGACAACAAAGGGATGTTTATACGACTACCGATATAGGCACTATGAACGGTACCGATGATTATACATATCAAATATCTATATATAATGCCGATACTAAGGTTAATATTAATGTTCCTACGGTTGCATTGGCTATTACGGATCCGGCTAATATTGATGATATAATTGCTGATATCAACGCCAATGCTAGTTTAAGTACGTATGTTGTGGCAAAAAACGTAAACGGTGCTATGGTAGTCGAAGTTAAACCGGAATATGCAGGTTATAGCATAAATGGTTCTTTAGAAAATACTACAACAACGACCGTTATAGAGAAAAACTCTGCATATAGCGGATGGAGTGGAGCAGGTGCTGAATTTATTCAAATGATTAATACGATTGACCAAACAGCTTCTCAAGATAGTTTACAGTTACGTTTGGATGTACTAAATATATCAGATTCGGCTTTCGGTGAATTTAGTGTTGATAGTTCAGGTCTTATCACTATGAAACAAGACGGTGCAGAGTTCGCGATAGGTCAAGTTGCTATAGCATTATTTAATAATGAAAGAGGACTTATCCCGATAGGTGACAACTTGGTTACTAAATCAAATGAATCAGGTGAGCCGATATTTAATATCAACAATGATAAAACTGCTAAAATAGAGGGTAAAACACTAGAACTTTCTACGGCAGACTTGTCGGAGTCACTGGTAAATCTAATGGTTTTCCAAAGGGCTTTTGAGGCAAATGCAAAATCAATCACCACAAGTGATGAATTGCTAAATACATTGATTAACCTTAAACGGTAATTTAGTATATTGGTAATTGGTATATTAGCTTATATAGTCAATACTTCTAATATACCAATACACCGGTACGCTAATACACCGATACACTAACACTAATATATTATTTTGGAGTTTTATTTGGAGAATTTTGTACTTACCGTAGTTCTTGGAGTTTTGGCATTATACTTTTTTGCCGGTAAAAACGTGTATGTTTCACTTTACAGAAAGGTTAATGAGGAAAAAGAGTTATTGCAAGAACAAAACGAAAAACTTCAAGATTTGATAACTAAGAGTGAAAGACAGGTTAAAGGGTCAGTGAAGACTCTTGAAGATGCTCAAAATAATCTTCATACGGCACGTGAAGATTTGCAAAAGCTTAGGCTTGAGAATACGGAATTAAAACATAGAATTACAAGTTTGCAAAATAGGGTAGATGAGCTTTATGCTCAAGTCAATACTATGGTATAGTATGAAAAAAATTTACATATTTCATTTTTTATTTCTACCTCTTTTTTTAAATGCTAACACTTTGAAGTCTCATCCTGATATATTATTTGATTATAAAAATTTGGTTGATTCGAAAAATAAAATTGAGATTCATCTAGAGTTTAATAAAGCCGTGAGGCTTATGGAACAAAAAAATTACAAAGAAGCTATAGAAGGTTTTAAGAAAAGTTCATCCTTGCTTCAAGTACCTTCATATCTTAATATGGCAATAGCATATTACAATATAGAGAATCTCGATGAGGCAAAAAAATATTTTTCTATGATTTATGAAAATCCTGAAAATGTGTACGATGAATCTTATGCTTATATGAGTTCAAGTTATTATTTATACCAAATTACAAACGATGAAAAATATCTTGAGTCCATTTTAGCAACCACAAAAAGAGCTTCTAATCTCAATGAACAGACGAAAGCATTGTTAGTCGATACTCTTATTCTTCTCAAGGAGTATTCTAAAGCTTTAGATGTATTGAATACCATGGAGTATGAATATGATTTTAAAAAGGCTTTATTGTATCTTAAAATGCAAAATTTCACTCAAGCAGAGATCTTCTTAGAACGTGCAAATGCAAAAACGCTTAATCCCGAACTAAAGCAAAAAATTTTATGGCTTAAAGTATATAAAAATCTTAAAACTAACGATTTAACTAAGTTGCTTGAGAATTTGGTCGAGATTGATAAAGATAAGGATAGATTTAAAGCTCATTATACATTGCCGTTAGTGATTACTTTTAATAAGCAAAAATATTCAAATACAACTTACTTACAGAGAGTTACTAATTTTGACGATACACGAGTGAGTGATTTCTTATTTTATTTTGCCCCTTTTATTTTTTCCGATACGCAAGAGATTATTTTTGATATGGCAAAAGGGTTTATTTATAAGTCGGAACAAAGTTTAAGTAGACTTGATAGTATGATGGTTTATAATAGTGCATTGCTTGAACAAATCAAAAAAGACCCTGTAATAAGAGTCAATGAATTATCAAAGATTATTAAGACCAGTTCCAAGTCTTATGAATTTTATAATTTAGGACTTGCTTATGCTCAAATATTTGATTTTCATAATGCATACAAAAATTTCTCAAAAGCCTATATGCTAAATCCAGGCAATAAACTTTATGCTGCTATGACTCTTATTAGTGCAAAAAGAATTAATCTTGATATAAAAGAGAAAAAATATATAGAATCCAACATACTTAGTAATGAAGGTCTTTACAATTATTTCGGACAGATGTTATATAAACTCGGCGTAAACAATAAGTTGCAAGTTAAAATCATGATTAATGACCCTGTATTTGCTGATAGTATATTTGTAAAAGCTATGGAATTTTTAGAAGCGATGAAAGAGGAAAAAGCCATACCTAAAAACAGCAGGTTATTGAAAGAACATACTAAAGAACCTATGGTCTTTTTGCTGAGTTTACTGAAAAAAGGTGACAAAGAGAATGAATTTCAATATTTTTCAAGACTGCAAGATAAAGTACCTTTGAAATTTAATAATAATTTTTTGCAAGGGCCTTTACTTATTACTGATTTTTATATCGATATGCTAAAAGGTATAGGGATGTTGTCGTTTGCCAACTTTGAAATTTACGGTAATAAAACACCTACATATTTAAGAACCCAAGCACTTAAAGAGCTTTATATAGGTAATCCTAAAAAATCATTGGAAATCTTAGATAATTTACAGTACAGCTATAAAATGGAGGATAAATTTACCCTTTATCTACAAGTTGCTGCATATCTACAAGCAGGTATGTTAAACGAGGCGGTGCTTACGATTTCACTTATAAAAAGTTTGTTAAAAGACCATGGAGCTGATTTTCTTACGGGCGTTATGCTTATTAATGAACTAAAATTATCATCAATAAATCAATATTTCAAACTACCCTATGAAGATTCACTTATAGATATAGAGTTGGTAGGATTTGATAAATTTTTAGAAAGTTTTTAAAAAACTTTACCATTATTTTATTTTCGTCTATTTTACCTTTTACTTTTTACCTTTTATGTGGTATAATTTAGTAAATTTTGCTTTTTTTGAGGTGGTTTTATGGATTTAGGAAAAATTGCACAGATAGATAATGCTAAAGTTGAAAATATTCAGAAAGTTCAAAAAGTACAAGAAAGTGATGAAAAACAAAAAGTTGACCCTAATGAACAGCATAAAAAATCTCTCGGTCAGCAGTCGGAACATAAAGAGGTAGTGCTAGATAATGTGAGTTTTGGATTCAATAAGGAGACAAACGATTTTTTTATTAAAGTTAAAAGGGGTAATGTAGAAAACAAATACCCGACTGACGATATGATGAAACTAAAAGCTGCTTTACTGGATAGTTTAGAAGCTTAAAATACAAAAAACTAACTAAAAGGTGGCGGTTTTGGCATCTGATTTAACCAATATATTAAAAAGTGAATTATCTAATACTATAGAACAATTACTTTCAAAAAAAGCTACAATAAAAGATATAGTTAAAATCGATACGTCTTCAGAGACTATAGAAACATCTGTTTTAGTTATCGCTAAATTAGAATTTAAGAATATTATGTCTACATGGAATTTTATAATACCTACTTTGACGGGAGTTAAATTTGAATATTTAATGCTTGGCGGAATGGGTGATTTAAAAGAAGCATTGGATGATGAGACAAGCGATGCTATTAAAGAGATTATTTCAAATGTGTGCGGTAGTATGGCAACATCTATAAATGCTCAGGGATTTGATGATTTAGGGAAAGTCAAAACTGAAGTTGTTGATGTTTCTATCGTTGATTTCGAGAAACTAAAGGCTTTGGCTAATATTTATAAAATAGTTTTAGATTTGGATGGAGAGGCTATACTTGTTTTCGTATCCTTCGACGACATTATAAAACCGTATATAAGTTCAATTACTGGAGAGAGTGTTGTTGCTACTGATACAAATCATGCAAAAGCTCAAGCCCCTTCAGTACATAGTGGTACGCATGGTGTAAGTGTTTCAAATGAATTATCCTCGCTATTGGATGAACACTCAATAACAAATTTAAAGCTTTTATTTGATATCAAGCTAAGGCTTAGTGTTCGTTTGGGTACTAAAGTATTACTTTTGAAAGATATTTTGAGGTGGGATGTAGGCGAAATTATAGAGCTTGAACAAATGGTAAACGAACCTCTAGATATTTTGGTAAACGGTGTCAAAGTAGGTGAAGGTGAAGCCGTGGTAGTTGAAGGTAAGTTTGGTCTAAAAGTTAAATACATCGGTGATGAAAAAAATAAACTTAAAAAAATAGGTTTGGTGTAGGGTATGGATAAAACTACCGTTATTGGACTTGCTGGTGCTTGGATAATTATAGCTATAGCTATTATTTTAGGTGGTGTTGGTTTTGGTCCATATATTGATATTCCATCTGTTTTTATCGTTTTTGGTGGAACAGCTTTAGTTATAGTTGGACAGTTTGAGGGTAGTGACCTAAAAAGGTTTGGCAAAGCTTTGAAAATTGCATTGAATGAAAACAAATCGGAGCCTATTCCTGAGCTTATAGAAAAGATTATATTTTATGCAACAGAGATAAAAAAACACGGTGTTATGAGTATAGAACAAAAAGTCCTTGCGGAAACAAATCCGTTTTTTAAAGAGGCTTTTCAACTTTTAGTGGATGGTACAAAACCTGATTTATTGCAACCTTTACTTGAGACGAAATTGGAGCATATGGATAAAAGGCATGGAACTATACATCAAATTTTAAGTAATATAGGCGGTACTGCCGGGGCTATGGGTATGGCCGGGACACTTGTAGGTCTTGTTGCAATGCTTGCAAACCTAAGTGACCCTGCTGCAGTAGGTCCCGCGATGGCCGTTGCCTTACTAACAACACTTTACGGTGCTCTTGCAGGTACGCTTTTTGCCGGATTATTTGAAAATAAATTGGTGCAAAAGCATAAGGTTGAGGTGAATGCCTGTGAGATTATTATTCAAGGTGCAGTGATGATAGCTGCTGAAGAATCGATAGGTAATATTAAAATGAAGCTAAATGCTATCTTAGTACCTGAGGCTGAATAAAAATGGCAAAAGATAAATGCCCAGAGTGTCCTAAATGCCTTCCCGGTTGGCTTGTACAATTTGGGGATTTAATGTCGCTTTTGCTTGTATTTTTTGTCCTTCTTTTGTCTATGGCGGTAATGGATAAGAAAAAGGTCGAAGAGTATTTTACTATTATGAAAAAAGCTATGGGTTTTATGGATAATACGAGTAGTGTCGATGAACAAACAGACGGTCTTAGCGAAGGTGAACAATCAGAACAAGAGCCAAAGGATGCAGAAGCAAGTGAAATGGATGAAGTTTCTCAACAAATGCAAGAGGTTGTAGAGGAGATGAATCAAGCTGCACAACAGTCTCAAATGCAAGATGAAAGTCAGCAAATAGAGGTAATAAAGAGTCAAAATGAGTTTATACTTGATATACCGACGACTTTGCTGTTTAAAGACGATGAATATGAATTGACCAATACGGAATCAAAGGCATTTATAGCAAAAGTTGCTAGAATAGTTAGGACTATGCCTAATACTTTTCAAATAGAAATTATAGGTCATACCGATAGAAGTAAATACAAAAGTGAACAGTTACCGAGAGATAATTGGGATGTGTCTGCTTTGAGGTCTATTTCGGTAGTTAAAGAATTGATAAAAAATAAAATAGACCCTGCACAGCTAAAAGTATCGGCTCATGCTTCCTATAAACCAAAAAGTGATATAGCAAGTGAAAATAGAAGAGTTGAAATGAGGTTTTATTCAGATAAAGCTCAAAATAATGTTTTCGCACAAGAAAATTTCTTTGATAGATTGGAGTAAACAATGCAAAGTTTAAATACGGTATCTATAATAAATAAGGTTGACATACCAAATACTGCGGAAGCTAAGCAGTTAAAACAAGCTTGTGATGATTTTGAGTCGTTTTTTATGCAGCAACTCCTTGATATATCCTTGAAATCAACAAACGTAGGCGGTGAAGGTGCAGGGAGTGATATCATCAAAGGCATGTACAGTGAAACAATGTCAAAGTCTACAGGTGGAAATCTTGGCATAAGTGATATGCTTTTGAGATTTTTAATTGAGAATAACCCTTCTCTTAGCAAATCATAAAAGGATATAAAATGGTTTCAACTCTAATAAATGCGATGATAGAGAAAACTTTGAGTTTACAAAATCATATTATGGAAGATATAGAAGATATAAAAGCGGCACGTCATGAAAAGCTACTAGATAGAAATGAAATCAAACTAGAAATGATGCAAGATTTGGCATCAAAAAAAGAGGATTTGAATAAGGCATTATTACAAGCTATTCAAAACGGTGACGACGTAAATCAATACAGGGGTAGCGTGGATACTCTTGAAAAAGAATTAAAAAAACTATATATGTTAAATGCAAGATTGGGTTCTATAGTTGAGCCTGTGAGAAAAATGTATAAAGATATAGTAGATGAAATAGTTTCTGAATATGGAAGTAGCGTTGTAGAGGTAAAAGCTTGATGAGGTTTTTTATAATTTTTGCTTTATGTTTAAGCTATTTAAATGCGATAGAAGTTTTAGTGGCGAAAAAAAGTATTAGTTATAAAGAGGTATTATCAAAGGATTATTTTTCCGTAATGAGTGCTAATTCATTCGATATACCTAGAACATGTGAGATTTTTAACGGTAACAATTTTAATGCGGGTCAATATATAGCATCAAAATATATCAAAGAGGGTGCTATATTATGTACAAAAGATGTTTTAGAATATAAACCAAAAGAGGTATTATTTAATTTCGGTTCGTTGGAAATAAAAACAGACGGTGAAGTAATCAATGAAACATCGGAATATATAACAATCAAAAAACATGACGGAAGCGTACATAAAATCTATAAAGATGGGAGAGATCAATGAATATGCTCTCATTTTTAGGGGAAACTCCTACCCAAGCACTCAGAAATGCACAAAAAGAGTGTGGTGAGGATGCTATCGTAATATCTACGAAAAAAATTGCCGATAAAAAAACAAGTGGTAAAGATATGTATGAAGTGGTAGTTGCTTTGGAAGAGGAGTATGAAAAACACCAAAAAATTCCAAAACAAAAAATCGTCAAAAAAACACAGACCGAAGATATAGTACATACGGAATTTATAGCTCAGTTTTATGATTTCAAAGCTGAAATACTAAAAATGCAAGAGACGATTTTAAATGTCCAGAAATCGCTTTGGAGTCCAAAAAGTCAGTTGTTTGATTTGACTATACCTATTGAGTTTGTAGATATTTATAATCTTTTCGAGCAAAATGAATTCGATTTCGAGATGACGTACACTATACTGAAAAAAACAATTCAGCAGTTACCTCCTCCTCTTAAATCAAACCCAGCAAAAGTAAAAGATTTTTTCAAATTAATTTTGCGTAGAATAATCCCTATTAAACATGAAGTTCCTTTACGTAAAAATCAAAGAAAAATAGTTATGTTTGTAGGTCCTACTGGGGTTGGAAAAACTACTACTATAGCAAAACTTGCGGCACGTTGTGCTTATAAAATGGATATGGATTATAAAGTAGGTATTATCACGCTAGACTCATTTAGAGTCGGTGCTATAGAACAACTTCGTGCTTATACTACTATTATGAGGTTACCTTTAGAAGTGGTTAAAAAACCTGAAGAGTTAATAGAAGCTATTATAAGGTTGAAAGATTGTAATTATATCTTTATAGATACTGCCGGAAGTAGCCAATATGATTTTGACAAAATAGACTTAATCAATGAATATCAAAGTCAACTCGAAGATATTACTATAGAAAAAAATTTGGTATTGCCTGCAAATATTAAGCAAAGTGATTTACTTGATATTTATAGGAGTTATTCAAGAGTAGGGATAAATTATCTTACATTTACAAAACTAGATGAAACCAAAAGTTTTGGTAATCTTATATCGTTTGCTCATAAAACAAAAAAATCGGTTACTTATTTTAGTGTCGGTCAAAATGTCCCCGATGATTTGAAAGTTGCCGATGCTAACTATCTTATCGATTGTTTTATGAATCAAGAGATTCCTAAGAGGTAACAATGTTTAATAATATCTCTTCTCAGGCAAAAAATCTTATGAATTTGGCTACAAGGCACAAAAAAGACACTAAAACGAAAGTAATTACTGTTACATCAGGTAAAGGTGGAGTCGGGAAATCAACATTTACGGCTAACATATCGTATATTTTAGCTAATATGGGTTATAAAGTTGCCGTTTTGGATGCGGATATCGGTCTTGCAAATATGCAGGTATTGTTTAATACAAAACCGGAGATTACGTTTTTTGACTATTTGGATGGCAAAATAGATGATATAAACGATATTTTACTTGATACTAGTTATCCTAACATTACTTTGATAGCAGGTAAAAGCGGTTATGAGTATTCTAATAAAGCAAGTAGTTTTGTATTTACGCAAATAGTTGAAGATATAAAAGCACTTGATAAATTCGATATTTTGCTTATTGATACCGGTGCCGGACTTAATGAATATGTAAAAGAATTTTTAGATATTAGCCCGAATATATTGGCGGTAACTACTACTGATCCTAGTGCCTTAACTGATGTTTATGCATTGATGAAAATGATAAGTAGCTATAAAGAATCGCTTTTGTTGGCATTTAATCATACAAAAAGTTATCAGATAGGGGCGACTATTACGGAATCAGTGAAAAATTTAGCACAAAAAAATAGACTTAACAGTAATTTTATGTTAAAATATTTGGGAAATGTTTCTATGTCGCAAAATATTGCGACAACAGGTCGGTTGAGAAAGCTTTTTGTTAAGGAATTCGGTGACGATCAAACTTCCGTAGAACTGAAGTTTGTCGTAGAAAATTTATTAAATTATATTAGATAAAGTGAGTATAAGGGTTATGGTATTATGATAGTCGAGAGATTTTCTCAGAGTGTTATAGGTAGCGGATTATTGCGACTGTATGTTGCAATAGGGTTTTTCGCTACTTTAATATTTTTCATAATAAATGCCGACCATTTTTCTCCCATGGAGATGCTTATAGGTATCATTGTAATTACCATAGGTTTAAAGGGTGTGGCTTATTTGATGCTATCTTTAGTAATAATGTTTTTCAACCTTGACAATAAAAAATCTGAGCTTGATTTTTATTCAAAGGCATCGGAGATAGAGCAACTATTATCTGACCTCGTAATAAAAGAAGCAACAACTGAAGCACAAAAAATAAATAACCCAAAAGGAGCTAAAAGATGATAAATATTGAAAGTTTATCAAGCGGCATGGGTCTTGGTAGTATAGCAGGGCTTCAAAAACAAGAGCCTAAAGTAAGTGGTGCAACTTTTGAACAAATGCTAAAAAGTAGTATCGAAGAGGTTAATAATACACAACTTCAAGGTTATGAAGCAATGAGCGGTATAGCTACAGGGAAAGTTAAAAATTTACAAGAAGCCGTACAAAGAATTGAAGAGGCTGAGCTTAGCTTAAAATTAGCGTTGGAAGTAAAAAATAAAGCTATCAGTGCTTATAAAGAAATTACGAAAATGCAAATTTAGAAATCTTGGGTCGTTAAAAAAGGAGTTATTATGGGTTTTTTTGACGGTTATAATATTGCTACAAGCGGTATGAGTGCTCAAAGAGCAAGAATCAACGTAGTTAGTGCAAATTTGGCAAATGCCCAAACTACAAACACCGTAGGCGGTGGACCTTATAAAAAACAAAATGTAGTTTTTGAAGAGATGCTTGTACAAGAAAAGGAAAGAAGTAATAGTGTTTCAATGCCAAAGGGCGGTAATTTTGAAAATACTACTTTGAGAGGTGTAGGGGTTAAAACTATTATTGAATCAAACTCTAAACCTGTTATGAGATATGAGCCGAGCCATCCGGATGCGAATGAAAAAGGTTATGTAGCATATCCTGATATAAATCCGGTAGTTGAAATGACGGATTTGATTGAAGCTATGAGAACTTATGAATCAAATATAGCTGCATTTCAAACCCATAAAAATATGGATAATAAAACATTAGAAATCCTAAAACAATAAAGGATAAATTATGACTAAAGAACTCTCTTTATTTGATGCTTTATTATCAATAGGTACAAAGTCTTCCGGTGAAACAAAAGTTTCAAAAGAGGGGAGCTCTTTATTTGATGATCTATTGAAGAGCATAGCAACACAATCACAGACTAGCCAATCTCCTATACTAACCGTGAGTACGCAAACTACTAGTGTTAATACGTCACAACCTTTGATAACTGCAGATCATGGTGTGGTTGAACAAGTAGCCAGTGAAGTTGTGAAAACGGAACAACAAACTTCCGTTCAGACAAATGCCGTCAAAAAACACACACAATTAAAGAGTGATTCTGTAAATGTTCAAGCCGATTTTACACAGCCCAAAATAGCTACATCTAGCGGTTCTGAAAATATTGTAGATGTGGATTTATCACGGGATAATCCAATTTCTGTCGTAACAGATAAACTAGTTTTGACGGATGGCCAAAATAACGGTGATACAACGGTAATAAAGCCAAAACAAGAAACAAAAAATTCTAAGATATTAGAGAGTACTAAAAATATTGAAAAACAAGTAGATAACGATAGTAAAGTATCTGATACTACGTCCAACGTTGTGCAGAGTGTTGTTTCGAGAACTCTGTCAGTTTTGGATAAGATACAAGTCGAGAAACAAAATAAAAACGTAGTAGATGTAGAAGATATATTAAAAAACAACACGGTTTTAGTTGCTGATAATAAAACTTTTGATTTGAAAACAGAATTTAAAGCGGTAGTTGAGCAAAACAATAGCGGCATATCTACTAAAACAGCAGAAGTTAATACTGTTGTTCCACAACACACTAAGCAAGTAGTGACGGAACCTAGTAAGGAAAGTGTTGTAGAAAGTAAGCTTAAACAAGGCGTGGAAGTAGTAAAATTTGATGGTTCGGTATCGGATACTGTATCCTATAACGAAAAAGCGGTAGATTTATTTACTAGTTTAACTACACAAAATACAACTAAAACATCAATTATTGATACAAGTACAAAATTAAGCGGTGACGAAAAACAATATGTTAACGGTGAAAGTATTATTCAAAATATTGTAGTATCAACAGATATGAGTAATAATGATAACACTAAAACGGTATCTACGACTACAACTCCTATATCACAGGAATCACAACAACAAAAACACACTAAGCAAGTAGTGACGGAACCTAGTAAGGAAAGTGTTATAGAAAGTAAGCTTAAACAAGGCGTGGAAGTAGTAAAATTTGATGGTTCGGTATCGGATACTGTATCCTATAACGAAAAAGCGGTAGATTTATTTACTAGTTTAACTACACAAAATACAACTAAAACATCAATTATTGATACAAGTACAAAATTAAGCGGTGACGAAAAACAATATGTTAACGGTGAAAGTATTATTCAAAATATTGTAGTATCAACAGATATGAGTAATAATGATAACACTAAAACGGTATCTACGACTACAACTCCTATATCACAGGAATCACAACAACAAATTACGCAACCTATTAAGCAAAATATACAGGTCATTAATAGTATCACGAACGAAAATGGAAATGTAATATCCGACAAAAAACAATTAACAAAAGAGAGTTTGTTAGATATTACGGGTGAAACAGTTTTACCTGACGGTGTTACGGCTGAAAAAAGTGTAGTTAAAAATCAAGAAGTCGTAGTCGGTAATGTAGTTAGTAGCGATGAAACAGCTAGTAAAATTAGAGATGTTGAAACTAATTTACAGAATCAAGTTAGGGAAGTGAATAATCAACCTCAACGGTCTATTAATGCAAACGATAGCGTGACACCTAAAGTTAATATAGATAATATGAATAAAACTTCAGAGATTGTTACTTCAAATGATGTGACGGTTGAAAATGTAAGTATAGATGATATAAAATCTAATGTCGTAACTGATAGCAAAAAAACTGAAGCCACGTCTATAAATAAACAAAATGCAGCCGTTGAGCTTGCAAAATTAAATACAAATGAAGCCAAGCCGATAGAATTAGTGATAGACGACAAGTTAAAAGATGCAACAACGAAAGCCGAACAGCCGATATCAAAATCAAATATTAGTTTATTGGATAAGTTAATAGAAGATAGCGTGAAGGTAACGACAAAAGATTCTTCTCAAACAGTTGAGAAAATTGAGATAAAAAACGGACAAATTTTAGAGAATGCAAAAACTCAAGATAATGTTCAAAAAAATGACATTATGGAAAATATCTATAAAAGTTCGGTATCAAAAAATATATCTTTGGCGGCTATGCAAAATGCAACCGTGGCAAAAGAGATGTTAAAAAATGCTAATTCAATCCAAGATATTCAAAAAAGTGCCGATATGTTGGAACTTAATTTGGAAGGTATTGAGGAAGTTAAGATTCAAGATGCTATTGTCGGTGACACAAAACAGCGAGCGGTTAATATTAATAGAGCGTTTTTAGAAAAAAACTTTGTTAACAAAGATAATTTGATAGAAAAAGATTCTCAAACTTTTGATATAGAATATAAGCAAACATCTGTTACTGACACTAAAACAATGACAAATAATATGATTCAAAAAGTAGTTGAATTAACTATAGGTGAGGCCGAGGTTCTTACTATTCAAAATAGGATAATAGGTGCAAGACAACAACTGAGTTCTATGATGTCTGATGTGGCTAGAGCAATGTATGAAAACTATAAACCTCCCCATACGGCTTTTAGAATCTCTTTAAATCCTGCAAATCTCGGTAGTATAGCTATTTTGATAAGAAGTCAAAGGGCCGACAATAGTTTAAGTATTAGTATGAATATGTCTAGTAGTAGCACACTTGAATCCGTGGTAGCAAATCAAAATGAATTAAGAAGTGCATTACAAAAAACTTTCAATGATAATAGTTCATTTGAATTTGATTTTAAGCTTGACCCTGATGCTTCAGGTAGCGGTTTCCAAAATGAAAGTTTTAGTGCGAATGAGCAAAATCATGAATCCAAAGAAGATAAAGGGGATACTTTTGTTGCTAGTAGCAAAATAATAGAAGAGATACAAGAAGTTCAAAAGAGCGGTACTTATTTTTAAGTATCGAGTAAATATGCAAGAACTAATCTCTTTATTGGATGAAACCACATTATACAATTTTCTTATGTTACTTGCTAGAGTTTTGGCATTTGTTGCTTTTATGCCTATTTTCGGTCACACTAGTGTTAACCCTACTATAAGGGTCTCTTTTGCATTTTTCTTAGCAATTTTTTTATTTCCTATAATCAAAATAAATCCTGATATAACGCAAAGTAATTTTATAGACGGTATTTTGGGTGAGATTACTTTAGGGCTTATAGGCTCTATGTTTTTTACGGTTTTATTTTCCGCAGTTAGAATTATAGGGGATTTGGTGGCTTATGCTACGGCTTTATCAATGGCAAATATGTTTGATCCGGCAAGTGGAACTCAAGAGAGTGTCGTGAGTAGATTTTTGTATATTATTGCTATATTATTTTTTTTCCAGACTGGAATGTATGAAACAACTCTTTTGATGCTATCTACTAGCTTTAATATGGTTGAGTTAGGTACATTTAATTTATATAGCTTCGATGGAATATCTATTGCCATAGAAGAGATAAAAAGGATGTTTGCCTTTGCATTTGCAATAGCATTTCCACTGTTTTTTATTGCATTTATATTGGATGTTTATTATGGGTACGGTACTAAGTCAATGCCTGCATTTTCACCGTTTGTTATAACATTTCAGTTGAAATTCGCATTGATTTTTTTATTTATGATGTTCGGTATGGAGATGTTATTGAATGCATTTAGAGAATATTTTATAGAGATGTTTAGTTATTAGGTAGGGATAGTATATGGCTGATGATGAAGAAAAAACCGAAGAACCCACCTCCAAGAAGATAGAAGATGCCAAGAATGAGGGTAATGTTCCAAAATCTATGGAAGTAGTAAGTGCTACGGTGCTATTTTTCGGTACATTATTCTTATTGTTTTTTTCAAAATTCTTACTTAATGAAATTCAGAGAATGATGTTGTATGTGTACTCCTTTATTGGGCAAGAAATGGATTCTTCGACTTATTTGAAGATTATAGCTCATATTTTTGAGTCAATGATTTATGCTTTATTCCCATTCTTAATTTTGGTATTATTTTTTGGGATAGTTTCAAATCTTGTTCAATTCGGCATGGTATCAGTTCCTATTTCACTTAAATTTGAAAAGCTAAACCCAATTACCGGACTTAAAAACGTATTTAGTTTTAAAAAACTATTAGAAGCTTTAAAATTAACCGTAAAATTAACTATTATTTTCATCGTGATGGTTGTATTGTTTTTTATTTTCGGTGTAGATATCTTGCAAATGATGGATAAAAGTTTAAGTAATACTTTGGATGAAATAAACGAACTTTTGATATATTTTTTATCAACTATTTTGCTTATTATTATAATTTTTGCTATAATAGACTATTATTTTACACATTTTTATTATATGAAGTCTTTAAGAATGAGTAAGCAAGAGATTAAAGATGAATATAAAAATATGGAAGGGGATCCTATAGTCAAATCTAGAATCAGACAGATTCAGATGAGAATGGCTATGAAGAGAATGATGTCTAGTGTTCCTGACGCTGACGTTGTTATTACAAATCCTACCCATTATGCGGTTGCATTGAAGTATGACAATACAAAAAATTCTGCACCTATGGTGATTGCAAAAGGTATAGATTTCTTGGCATTAAGAATAAGAGAAATAGCTATGGATAATGATATCCCTATCGTAGAAAACCCTGCTTTGGCTAGAGCTATTTATACTCAGGTTGATGTTGATAGAGAAATACCTGAAGATTTTTATAAAGCTATGGCAGAGATATTTAGTTACGTATATGAGTTAAAAAAAGGTAAGAGATGAAAATAGTATTTAGCGTATGTATGATTGTACTTTTTTTATATGCCGAGAAGGATTTTAAATACAGTTATATAGATATAGAAGGCAATCAAATCTCATATACTCAAAGAAAACAAATAATGGATGGGTATGATAGTTTAAATTCTATATCGAATATGGTAAAAGAGGGCGATGTAGATAGGGCGTATGACCAGATATTAGCTATGGAATCGGCAAACAAAGTAGATATATTAAAATCACCGATAATTTTGCTAAAAAGTGAAATAATGCTTAAAAAAGATACTAGAAGATTTGCAATAGAGGGAGCTATATTTTTAGAAAAAGCTATCAACTCATCTTTGGTGCATGAAGATGATTTACCGCAAGCTTATATGACATTGATTGATTTATTACTGAAAATAAATAAAATAGATGAAGCACAATATTTTGCCGATATGTTAACAAAAAGTTTTGATGACCCTTTGGTTAACGCTTACGGTAAAATTTATCAGTCAAAAATATACACATATAAAAAAGATTTTGATAAAAGTACTAGAATGCTTTATGAAATTTTAACAAAAACAAAAAATATAGAAGTTGCTACCATAGTCGCCCATGAACTTTTCGATGTGTTTTTATTGAATAATCAAGCAGATAAAGCTTATAAACTTATCAAGCAAGTCGTTGATAATAATATAGAATACTATGTAAACAATAGTTTTGAAGCGTTGAAAAAGGTTAAAAAACTTCAAGAAAACAATATGCCTGAATTTGCTGCGAAGATTTTAGAAACTATTTTGTCAAAAACAAACAATCCGTTTTTGATAGAAGAGTTTAAATATCGTTTAGCAGTTTCTTATATGGATATGTATACCGTTGGTAGTGATTATTTACCGAAAGCAAAAGGTTTGTTTGAAGAGGTTTATAATGATTTTAGAGACGGTAAATACGCAAAAGAATCCAAAATGTATATCGATGAAATTTTGATGAGAGAAAGACGAATAGAACCTATGGTATTGGCCGAACGATACCATGACTCTTTTTCTATGGAACAGAAAGTTCTTTTACAAGAGTTGTTGAATTTAGCTGAAATCAAAGATTATGAAAATATATTACGTGCTAAAAAGGTGTATGATAAAATTCCTCCGATGATTACAAAAAAATTCGGTTATGAAAACATAGATGCCTTGTTTGATGTTATTACTGCACAGATGATTAAAGATTATTTGGAAAAAGATTTATGTAAAGAGATGGCTGAGGTTCTTACACATACTAGAGCAGAAACTTTCCAGATAGTTATTGAGGATGAAAAAGTTGCAGGGCAGTTGTTTAGATGTATGATTGATTATCCAAATGAACAAGCATTCTTTATAGCTAAAGAGAGTTTTAATAGTTCAAGAAACGGCGATATATATCTAGCTCTAGAGAGAGTTGCAATGAATTTGGAACTTTTGGATGAAGCTTATAATATGTCCTTAAAAGTTGAGATGTTGAATAATCAAGAAATCTTGCAAAAGGAGTTTTTATATAAATTTCTAATTTTAAGTCAAAAAGGGGATAAATATTTATTGGAGAGGTTTTTTCAAAATACATTAAATAATCCTGATTTGATACGAAGTAATGTTGACAATCCTTTGATAATTGATTTTTATTATAGATACTATTTTTATCTATTAGATAAAGGCTTAAAAAAAGAGGCTTATGATATTTTAACCAAGTTTAATGACAAGCAAGTGGAGTTTAAAGCTAGGGTATATTCACCTTTTGTAGAGATGGAACTTGCTAAATACGAAACTGAAAAAAAGAATTTTCAAAAAGCATTAGCATTATTGAATGAAGGTTTTGAAAAGAGTAGGTATATAAGAAAAGATATGTTGGTTCAGTTATATTACGAAAAAGCAAAAATTTACAAGTTAACAGAACAAAAAAACTTAATGGATGAATTTGTTAAGAAATGTGTTGAAGTTGAAGGACTTCAAGATAATTTATATCAACAAATGTGTAGAAGATTGTAATGGTTGATTTTGAAAAATATATAGAATCTCTTGATAGTTCAATGCTTGTAATACCTTTTGGAAGGATTAAAAATATTACTGCCACGACCATTACGGCAAACGGTATTGATGTGGCGATAGGAGATACCGTTAGGATAGAATCCGAGCAAAATCTTTATAAAGTTCTTGGAATGGTTACCGGTATTGATGGAGAAAATTTCAAAATAGTACCGTTTTCTTTTGTAGACGGCTTTAGGATAAATGACAGAGTTTTTTTACAGCGTGAGGGGTTAAGCGTTAAATGTGGTTATGGTCTTTTAGGGCGTGTTTTGAATGCCCTTGGCGAGCCTATAGACGGGGCTGGAAAACTTTACGACGTACCTTTTAACGAACATCTTAATAAACCGAGTATCCCTGCTCTTGATAGAGGGGTAATCAATCAAGTATTTGCTACGGGTGTTAAGGCAATAGATTCTATGCTAACTAGCGGTAAAGGTCAAAAAGTAGGTATTTTTGCGGGAAGCGGTGTCGGTAAATCTACTTTAATGGGTATGATTGTAAAAGGGTGTCAAGCACAAATAAAAGTTATTGCACTAATAGGTGAAAGGGGACGTGAGATCCCTGAATTTATACATTACAATTTAGAAGGAAACCTTGAAAATACAGTAATTGTTGCCGCAACAAGCGATGAGTCGTCTTTGATGAGAAAATACGGTGCATTTACCGCTATGGCTATTGCGGAATTTTTCCGTGACCGTGGGCATGACGTATTGCTTATTATGGATAGTGTTACAAGATTTGCAATGGCTCAACGGGAGATCGGTCTAAGTACCGGTGAACCACCTGTTAGCCGTGGGTATCCGCCGTCTGTTTTTGCACTCTTGCCACAACTCATGGAAAGGGCAGGAAACAATAAATTAGGCTCTATTACGGCATTTTTTACCGTTTTGGTTGATGGTGACGACATGAATGATCCGATAGCAGACCAAAGTAGGTCTATACTTGACGGGCATATTGTTTTGACAAGAGAATTGACCCAAAGCGGTATATATCCACCTATAGATGTTTTACAGTCTGCCTCAAGAGTTATGGATAAAGTTGTATTAAAAGATCATTATAATTGTTTTTTAAAGTTAAAAAAGGTATTATCTCTTATAAAAGAAAATGAAGTGCTTGTTCGTGTAGGCGCTTATAAGACTGGTATGGATAGAGAACTTGATGAGGCTTTAGCCAAAAAAGAGAGGATAATAGCTTTCTTATCACAGTCCCAAGAGCAAAAGTATGATTACGATACAATCGTGAAGCTCCTGAAGGAGGTAGTATTATGATTAATTTATCAGACCAAATGATGTATAGGTTGGGAAACCTTAATGAAGAGTATAGAAGAGTAAGCTATCAAATGTCTTCCGGTAAAATACTAGAACGTGGTAGCGATGATAGTGTTGTTTTTTCTAAAGAACTTCATATAAGCGATAGAATAAGAGTTTATGAAGGTCTTAAAACTCAAATAGAGAAAACTACGGCTTATAATAACGTATCAGATATTTCGATAAATCAGATTAAAACAAATCTTGAAGATACTAAAATGGAGATGCTAAAATCTTTAAATGCAGGTATGGATATGAGTGATAAAAAGTCTGTTGCGACTGCATTAGAGGGTTTAAGAGATAATATGTATATGCTCTTAAATGAAACGGTTGACGGGGAATATCTTTTTAGTGGTTCGGATACTACGATTCAACCGTTTAAAAAAGCTGATAATTTCGATGTTATCGGGGATCCTGATTACGGTAAAATAACATATGAAGGTGATGGAATATTAAGACAAATATCTGTTGCTCCAAACAATTATAGAGATAGAGGGGTAACGGGTTTTGATATAATGTTCTATACTACGGATAGTGCGATTACAGGTAATAGCTTGACTTTCAATAGCGATGATAGGATAGTTGACGGTAGCGGTTTAGAGTGGAAAGTAGTTGGTGCGAATTTAGTGCAGTATGATATTAACGGCGACGCAACTACTAATACTATACCTGTTACGGATAATGGAGACGGTACTTATACTACAGACCCTATTCCTCAATCAGGAACGCTTTTGGAAGCGAAAAGAAACTTTTTCGATGATATGAATGTTGTAATATCGGCATTAAAAGGTTATAACACAGATGGTTCTAGTATAACAGATGCTTCCGTGCAAGATGAGATAGTTAGAACTAAACTTGATACTATAAAAGGTGCGTATGATGCAGCAAATGTTGCTCATGCAAAGCTAGGTGCTAGAAATAATATATTTAACAATGCTTTAGACAATGTAAAAACACAGCTTACCCATTTTAATATTTTGTATCAAGATACTGCCGGTGCAGATTTGGCAAAAGTTGCTATGGAATCTAAGGCTTTAGAAATGACTTATTCTGCACTTTATACGACAATATCAAAGATGAATGATTTGTCATTGATTAAGTTTGTACAATAAAGGTACATTAGAACTTAATGGATATTAAAAGGATATTTTCAAAAGATTTAATTACGGTTGCACTTTTTGTCGCAATTCTAACTATTATTATAGTTCCGTTGCCGCAAACTGCACTTGATTTCTTTTTGGCAATATCTTTATCCTTATCTTTACTTATTTTATTGATTTCTTTGTATATTCAAAAACCATCCGACCTGACCACCTTCCCGACACTTATCTTGATTTTGGCACTTTTTAGATTGGCATTGAATATAGCCACGACAAGGTCAATTTTAAGTGAGGGGCATAACGGGCCTGACGCCGTTAGTTCTATTATTGCATCTTTTGGGGAATTTGTTGTCGGCGGTAATTTAGTAATCGGTATTATAGTATTTATTATACTTGTACTTATCAACTTTATGGTTGTAACAAAGGGTGCTACAAGGGTTGCAGAGGTAACAGCAAGATTTACGTTAGACTCCATGCCGGGTAAACAAATGGCTATTGATGCCGATTTGAATGCAGGTTTTATAGATGATAAAGAAGCACAAAAAAGAAGACGTGAGCTTATTAGTGAAGCAAATTTTTACGGAGCAATGGACGGGTCTAGTAAATTTGTAAAAGGTGATGCCGTTGCAGGTATTATCATTACATTGGTAAACCTTATAGGTGGACTTTTGATAGGTGTATTCCAACACGATTTGACGGTGTCGGAAAGCGGTGAGATATATACTATTTTAACCATAGGTGACGGTCTTGTAGCACAAATCCCTGCACTTATTTTATCTACTGCTACTGCTATTATAATAACACGTTCAAATATGGATGAAGAGAGATTTGCAAATCAGTCTATTGCACAACTTGTAAAAGATAGTAAATCTTTGATACTTGTAGGTTTGGCACTCGTGTTATTCGGATTGTTACCTGGTTTTCCTACGGGAATACTATTCTTAATAGGTTTTATATTGATTTTTGCAGGATATACTATCTATATGATAGAACAAAAACAAGATAATGCTATTACCAGATTTTTTCAAACAACACCTGTACAAAAGAAAAAAAGTGCGGTTGCAAGTGTAGAAGAGTTAAAAGAACAAAAACTAAAAGCTACAAAACCTAATGAAACTGAAGTTTTAGAAAATATTATGAAAATGGATATTTTAGAACTTAAATTAGGTATTAGACTACTCAAACTACTTCAAGGTGATAATGAATTACTTGATAAGATTAGGGGTATTAGAAAAACTATCGCTGCCGAACTTGGTTTTATAGTACCGCAAATTAAAATTTCCGATGATGCCGGACTTGAGTATAACCAATATGCTTTACAATTAAAACGGATTAATATTGCAAAAGGTAATGTAGAGGTTGATAAACTTCTTGCAATGGGTGGATTAAGCGGACAGAAACTTGAAGGTAAAAAAGTAAAAGAACCTGTATTCGGACTTGATGCGGTATGGATAAACCCTGAGCAAAAAGAGGATGCTTTAATGAAAGGTTATACGGTAGTTGATGCCCCTACGATTATATCTACCCATATTAGTGAAATTATCAAAAAACATGCAGAAGATATTATTACAAGACAAGATATCGTCGATATTATTGATAAACTTAAAAAAGACTTCCCTGTAGTTATAGATGAAGCTATGAAGGTAACAAGTTACGGTACTTTATTAAAAGTTTGTAAAGAGCTTTTACATGAAAAAATACCTATTGTAGATATGCTTACTATTATAGAGTCTGTGGCAGATATATCTGAATATACAAGGGTTCCGGACGTATTGGTTGAACATGTAAGGGCAAAGCTATTTAGACTTATTACGGAGAAGTTCAAGAATAATGACGGTGTTTTACATATTATTACGATAAAACCGGAGCTTGAACAACAGTTTATTACCAAATTAAAGGAGCAACACGGTGTAACACAGTTGCTTTTGAGTATAGGTGAGATAAATAGCCTTGTTACAAAAACAAAAGAGCTTGTGCAAAAAGTCGAGGCGAACGGCGTATCAAAAGTTGTTATGGTCGTTGACCCTCTTTTAAGAAAAAGAATATCTGAAATTTTCGAGAAATTCGGTCTTGATGTGGCAGTTCTTAGTCATGCTGAGCTTGATTCTCGTGCAAACTTCTCAATAGACGGAACTCTAGAATTTTAATTAATGGTTAATAACTAACAATTAATAACTATTGAATCACTTCGTGATGTATTATTAGTTTTTTATTAGTTTTTGAGTATAATATTGAACTTTTAAAACGGAGACATGTCATGCAAAAAAAGTCTGCTCAAGTAAAAACCCTTCTTGATGCTTTACCTTATATTAAAGAGTTTAGCGGTGAAATAGTTGTTATCAAATACGGCGGTGCAGCTCAGCTTACGCCTGAACTTAGGGATAAATTTGCTCAAGACATAGTTCTTTTATCTTTGGTTGGAATAAAACCGGTTATAGTTCACGGAGGCGGACCAAAAATTAATGAACTTTTAGCAAAGCTTGATATTAAATCTGAATTTGTCGACGGTCATAGGGTTACTTGTGAAGAGAGTATGAAAGTTGTGGAGATGGTTTTAAGCGGTGAAATTAATAAAAATATAACTTCGCTTCTAAATCATCACGGTGCAAAGGCAATAGGTATAAGCGGTAAAGATTCAAGTTGTATTAAAGCGGTGGCAAAAGATAACGGAAGATTTGGATACACCGGAAGCATAAGTCATGTTAAAGCAGATGTTATACTCAATCTTATTGCAGAAAAATTTATCCCTGTTATTGCACCTATAGCAGATAGTGCATTACCGAATCATCCAGGTTTTAATATAAATGCAGATATTGCTGCAAGTAAAGTGGCTATTGCACTAAAAGCAAAAAAAGTATTGTTTTTAACGGATACCGTAGGTGTACTGGATAAAGAGAAGAATTTACTAAACTCGCTTGATCGTGATGATGTGGAGAGATATAAAGCAGACGGAACCATCGCAGGCGGTATGATCCCAAAAGTTGATGCTTGTATAGATGCTATATACAACGGTGTACAAAAAGCTCATATTATAGATGGAAGAGTAGAACACTCTATTTTGCTAGAGTTATTTACAAGTGACGGTATAGGAACGCAGTTTTTACAAAAATGATAAACCATCTTATAAAGAATAACTTAAACAGCTAAACTTTTTTAGGGCGTGCTTTATGGTTTGA
>DYJR01000033.1 GCA_020723015.1 Arcobacter nitrofigilis | reverse complement strand
TGGCGTTATTACCAAATAATCATACTCAATATCCTTTAACTTATCAATAGATAATATATCTATACCGTTTAAATTATTATTATGAATCTTATCGTAATTTTTATCAATAATAAAACATATATTATCTCTATACCGTTTGATAATATTTTCCGATACGGTACCTGCCCCATACAAAACAATTGTATGACCGGCATTTAAAGTCATATCATCAATGGACGGTATATCTATCTTGAAGATTTTACGAACTAATTTTATAATCTTAAATGTATAAACATAATATTTTAACGGTACTCTTTGAGAAATCAAACTCGGCTGTTTATATATTTCTTTATTAATTTCAATATTCTCTGCCGTATAAGTATAAGCATCTTTATAACATTCAGGATATAACCGACCATCCTCTTCAAGAATAGTTAACATCTTATCTGTTTCACGCTTTAATACATCAAAATTATCATCTTCCCAAATAAATTTCTGATATTTGGTTGCATTGTACCAATTATCCCCTTTTTCAAAACCGTAATATGTCTTATAATGACTATAATCAACTGCACATGGATCATTCGTAATTACTTTAAATTCAATATAATTAATTTTATTAGAAACCAAACAAACCACACTTGGTCCGGTTGGAACAAATAAATTTAATGTTGAAAGCTGATATAAAGCAGTTCTAAAAGATAATGACAATAAAGCCTCTTCACAATAAATAACATTATCCCCTTTAATTGGTATAGAGTCATACGTAGCATAATAATCTCTTAAAACAATAAATATATATGGTTTATGTTTATAACTGTCAATCAATTCTTGCCACGCTTTAATATTAGAGTTTCGTGGAGGTTGAACTTTCTGTGTTTCTCTTAGGGTAATTGTTATAGGTATTTGCGGATAAGCATATTTTTTAAGCCATTTCCGAGCAAGTCTTACTTGGTCCTTTGGGGGATGTAGGCAATTAAGTGTAGAGTCAACCTTGATGTACTGAATATAGTTAGTTACGTAGTAGGTTGCAAGCTTGAGGTCAATCAATCGTTCAAATGGGAATTTAGTACTATAATCTTTTGGAAATAATAAATAATTTCTTTTTACAGCTTTTATTACATCATTTGCTAAATTTCTATTATCTAACAAAGTTACAGACCCAATAAAGTCAAATAATCTTGTAAACTCTATGGCAAAATTATAAAGAAGCTGAGTCGGATTATCAATATTTTGGTAAATTGGATTACAAGGATACTTATCATTGCTAACAAATATGATATCAACTTTTTCAAGATTATATTTTCTTCTTTCTATTTCTGCATTTAATATAAAGAAAACTATATCTGCAGTATAAGGCGAATCGGCAAAATCATAAATTGCTAGAACTCTTTTACCTTTATAATCATAATTTAACTGTTTTGCTAAAAAGTTAAAATTAAGTTTATAACTAACTGAAAATTTATTAATATTATCAGAAGAATTAAAAAAATTTGATATTTTAATCAATTTACCAAACATTCTTAAGCCTTTGTGCCTTTTCAAGATTTTCAACCGTGCCTATATCTATATGTATTTTATTATTGTGAAACGTAAAAATATTACCTAATATTTTAGGTAATATTTCTGTACTCAAATCTATAATTTCTTGATTTAATGATTCCAATAACTCAAAAATCTCTTTATCAAAAATATATACGGCACCGTTTGCCAAATTTGAAGGCGGATTATCCACTTTTTCATGAAACCCTATTACGACACCGTTTGTGTCTAATTCTACGATTCCGCAACTTTGGGGTGTATCTGTGGTAAAAGTCATCATTGTCATTATTGTTGATTTTGGTTTATTATAATGGCTATTTATAAATTGATTATAATCGCACAAAGAATAATTATCGGCATGAATTACCATAAAAGAGTCACTGTCTTTAAAAAAATCTTTGTTTTTTAAAATAGTTCCCCCTGTACCCAATAATTTTTCTTCATATACCAATGTAATTTTATCTTTGTATGGGGAATTTAAAACAAAATTTTCAACTTGTTCATGTAAGTAGTGTACATTAACAAGAAATTCATTAACTCCTACTTTTATGAGTTCTTCTAACCAAATTTGTAGAAGTGGTATATCTCTTATTGTAACTAAACATTTAGGTATAGTATCAGTAATAGGTCGTAATCTCGTTCCTAATCCAGCGGCAAGTAATAAAGCTTTCATATATTCAACTCTTTTTGGATTTCATCTTTTTTTATAGGGATATTCCCTACTCTACTTACTTGAATGGCAGATGCCAATGAGCCAAGATATGCACTCTCCCAAATACTTGCACCTACTGCCAAAGACATAGCACTAGTTATCATTAAAGAATCACCTGCTCCGCTTACATCTTTGACTATATTACCTAGCGCATTTACATTGTCCGTTAATAGTTCACTCTTGTTACTATTATAAATCATTAAACCCTCGGCACCTAGTGTTGTAAATACGTATTTATTGTTTGATTTATTTACAAGTTTATTCGATAAAACTACTAGACCTGATTCAAAGTCGTTTAGAGCTAGTCTTATTTCTCTTTCCGTAGGTGTTACTAATGTAGCATTGACAAATTTAGAAATATCGCCTATTTGTGATGAGCTTTGAGAATCTGCTACCGTAAGTATATTGTTTTTTTGTGCCATATTTGAGATTTCTTTTATAATATTATTCGTAAACAAACCATAACTAAAGTCTGAGAATACGATTAAATTAATATCATCTATTAACTCTTTTATTTTATTTAATATTTGTAATTCAATCTCTTTGTTTATTGAGTGTTGCTTTAGATGATTAACCCTTAACAATGTCTTTCCATTCGCTCTAAATCTTTGTTTAAGAGTAGTGGGTCTAGTTGAATCCTCAAATAAAAAAGTATTGATTCCCATATCAATAAGACTATTTTGTAGGAAAATTTTATTCTCATCTTCCCCGACTATAGAAAAGAAAGATACATTGGCACCCAATGATTTAGCGTGGCTTGCTACTATCGCAGCACCTCCTATGAATTTATCGGTCATCAAAGGTTTTACTACTATCGTAGGGTCTTCTTGGCTCATACCGAGCGGTTCACATGTAATGTATTCATCTATAATGCTATCACCTATAACAAGTACGTTTAATCTTGAAAAATCACTTAATATATTTGTTAAATCTTCAGAACTTATGCCATGCCTTTTAAGATATGAAAAATGATGTCTTACATTGTAGGAAACACTCTCATACTCTTTTTTAAGTAAATCTATAGAAGAAAATCCTATATCTCCAGAACTAAAAAGAAGCTTACCTCCATATCGTTTTAGAATATCAAATTCAGGGTTGATATTATTTTCGTGTTCTTTACCTTTAACGATAATATCAGGCTTATATTTTTCAATCCAGGATAAAACAGAGTTTTCTATAATAAAAGCCTCATCTACATAACTAGTCGCTTTAATTGACTCTAAACGAATATTTTGCGTAGTTTGTTTACTAGCTGCTAATTCATCGCTATGAACACCCACAATCAGATAATCACCGCTTTCCTTTGCAAATTTTAATAGTCTTAAATGACCTGGGTGTAAAATATTGAAATCACCATATACAAAAACTTTTTTCATCTATAAACTCTTATCTATTACAATTAAAGGTCTCAATACATTACGCTTTTCTAAATCGTCAAGAGCTTCATTAATCTCTTCTAAAGTATATTGTTTATCTAAAAGTTTTTCTAACGGTAGTTTACCGTCAAGATATAACTGTGCTATTTTAAGGATATCACGGTCAGGACAACTCGCTCCTCCCCAAGAACCTTGTATTTGTTTTCCGCATATAAGGTCATAAGGGTCCAGTGATATCTTATCACCGTTTTGTGGATGTGATGCAAATATACATAATCCTCCGTTGTTTTTTACACAGCTAAAAGCCACTTCTATTACTTTTGCTATCCCCGAACACTCCACACTATAATCAACTCCGAGATTATCCGTAACTTTCATAATGACTTCTTTTGGGTCTTGTTTTAATGAGTTTACCGTGTGTGTTGCACCGAATTCTTCGGCTAGTTTTAGTTTTTTATCTTCTATATCTATTGCTATAATATTCCTACAATTATACAATTTAGTAGCCATTAACGCACTAAGTCCTATACCGCCAAGTCCAAATATAGCTATTGTAGAATTTTCCTTTGGAGAAATTTGGTTCATTATAATTCCTGCACCTGTAGGAATAGCACAGCCGAACAATACCCCTACATCCATCGGTATCCCTTCAGGAAGTTTAACTAATCTATTTTCAGATACCACTGAATATTCATTAAACGTAGTAACATTCCCAGAGTTTATTATAGTGCCGTTGAAGTTGTATTTTGCAGGAACAGCATTTATCCCTTCCCCTTTTATCCATCCCAATATAACTCTGTCTCCTACTTTTACTTTAGTAACACCTTCACCTATTTCATGTACTATGCCTGTTCCCTCATGCCCCAAAAGATGAGGTAACCACTTATCCTCACCTCTCTTACCTCTTACTTCCATAAGCTGTGAATGACACACACCGCTATACGCTAATTTTACTAAAACCTGCCCCTTTTGAAGAGCTGAGGAAGTGATATCTTTGATACATAACGGTTTATTCGTTTCTATAAGTATTGCTGCTTTCATAACTGTTTCTTATCCTATATGAACTTTAAGGCATCTCTGGTATCTTTTCTAATTTGATTTAATTCATCAATGCTAACACCCCATAAATTTGCCATTTTTTCTATTTTTTCAGGTTTAAAGTTAATCCTATCCCATTCATATACTCTTAATATAGAAATATCTTGGGCCGTCCACTCTGATGATGAAATCTGTCCATATCGCCAATCAATAGAAGGAACCCCTTCATCACACATTAATACTCCCATGGATTTAGCCATATCAAAAAGCTCAGTACCTAATAATGGAACAGCTACAAAAAACCGACTATAATCTGCATTCGCTTTTTCTGCAAAATCAAATGTACCTCTTATTTCTTCCCATGTTTCTCCAGGAAACCCTATAATGTAATTTGCAAAACAATACATACCTCTATCTTGTACTTTTTTTATAATTCTCGGAACTTCGGCTAAATCTTTGATAGGTTTTTTAACAATTTGTTTAAGCACCCTTTCTACGCCTGATTCTACGGCTACATTAATTCCTACACAACCTGATTTTTGCATTAAGTCTAATAGCTCATCCGTGAGTAAAAATAAAGCGAATGCCGTACCTATCCACGGTAAATTTAATTCTTTATCAATCATCGTCTGATAAAGTTTTTTGGCAAATCTTCCACCCTCTGCCATTAGCAAATTGTCATCTTCAAATACTATCGACTTTATTCCATACTTTTCTTTTAAGTATAAGAACTCATTCACGATATCTTCCGGATCTCTTGCTCTTGTTTTCTTGCCTGAAATTAACTCAACTTAACAGAAACTGCATCCAAATGAACACCCTCTAGTTACAGTGGTTCGTAAAGCAGGAAATGCAGGTGGTCTATTAGGCCCCTTTCTCTCATAATTATCGAGATATTTTGGGAAATCAACTAAATCATATGAAGGCCATGGCAAAGTCTTTAAATTATCAACCAACACTTGTTCTTGAACTACCAATTTACCATCATGTCTAAAACATAACCCTTTTTCCGGTAAAGGACCTTGTCCCATCAAATATATTAAAAGATTTTTTAATGTATACTCACCTTCTCCAAGTACCGCAAAATCAATATTTGGATTTTTCATAACTGTAATATAATTTGTTGTAACATGTACTCCACCGACTATTGTGTAAATACCTTTACTAATAGACTTTATAATATTTACAGATATATCAAGTATATTTTGATATTCTGATGTCATCAGTGACACACCGACAAAGTTGGGTTTTTCATCAATAATCTTTTCTTTAAACTCTTCTATAGTTAAATTATTATGATTTGCATCAATAATGACCACTTCAACCAACTCTTTAACCATTGATGCAAGCAGTGCTAAAGTAACAGGGTTCAAATTCCATGTTGTATTCATGTCAAACTTTTGCCATCTTTGATTTGGATAGACTAATGCCAATTTCATATTCTTTTTCATTTATTAAAAGTTACTTCCTAAATATTTATAATGATCTGAACTATATGGTTGCATATAAGTATTCTTTAATATAGCACTTAGCTTAGGTCTATTTGTTGCTGAAAACTCATAATATTTTTGTCTCCAATCTACAGATTGCTCATCTAAATATTGCATTTGAATAGGTCTTTTATCACAAGAAGAATTATCACCTTTTTCTGCTATTACCAAGCAAAACATAATCCCATCAATAGTTTTACTAGCATCAATCATACTATAATTAAAACCATTCTTTCTCGTAAAAAACGGTTGCCATTCATATAAATGAGTATCAAAAATATGTCGTGACGGACCATCCTCATTTGCAATAGCCACATACACCTTACAATCGGTATAATTATTAACAGCGTAATAACTAAAAAACCATTCAGGAGACAACATTAAATACGCACCCAATGTGCTTCCCGCAACATTTAAATGGGCAATTCTCCCTCCAGGTTTTAACATCTTATTTGAATTTATTAGAAAAGTTACAGGGTCAAAAACATTATCTAAGCAACCTCCATCATAAATAAAATCAAATTTACCAACATAATCATTCTTGATAATTTCGTTCATATCCTGAATAATATTCGCACCTTCATAATCAGACCTATCCAAACAATTATAATGTGCCGAGTCGGAAATACACTTTAATAAATCATGATCATAAATAGTATTATTTGAATGTCTAGTAGAGATATCAAATATATTGTTATCATAAAGATTCTTTAAATAAGAATATCCGGCCCTATTAATAAAAAGGTTCTCCAAATCACTTTGGCTAACATTTACTGTTTGTTTCCCAATACACAAAAATTCACCATTTATCGGTTTATAATCCTCTTCTGCCAATAATAACTTTAAAATTTGTTTATTAATACCCATATTTATTCCTCATATATCTTGATTATCATATTTTCTTTTAAAATATCTCTACCCAACAAAGGATTTGAATCTTCGATAGGTTTACCGTATTTTAACATTGGATAAACTTTTAAAGACTCATCTAAAACAACTTCAATCAAGTATGGCTCATCGTTTTTAAGAATATCATCCAACATAAAAATATCTTCATTTGATTGTATTTTAACATTTTTTATTCCATATGCTTCAGCAATAGCACAAAAATTTATTGATGGGATACCATTTCTTATACTAGATGCCTCATATTTGGAATCAAACCAATCATCTTGAGTTTGTTTAATCATAGCATGTCCGTAGTTATTAAAAACAAAGATTTTAATAGGTAGTTTATGCTTTGATACGGTTGCCAGTTCTTGTATATTCATTTGAAGACCGCCATCACCTGCGAAACAAAAAATAATTTCATTTTTATCTGTCGCAAAAGAAACTCCTATCGCAGCAGGCAAAGAGTATCCCATCGGTGTATTATTAAATGCAGTAATGAATTTCTGCCGCTCAATTTCTTCATATGCACACATTACGTATGCCAAATTTGCACCGGTATCGGCAGTAATGTATTTAACTTTTTTTATATTTCTTGATATATATTGCAACAATTCATAAGGGTTTACCCCTGAAAAATTACCTTGTATCTTAGGATAAAACAATTTTTTCTTCTGAGAACACCACTCAATCCATTCTACGAAATTTGGAATTTCAAAATCATTAAAGTTATCAATCATAGATTGTAAAACAAATTTTGCATCCGCACAAATTGAAAGTTCAATATTCTTCTTTAAGATTTTAAATTTATCAATCTCATAAATATCGATATCATTTAAAATTATTTTTGCTTCTCTTGCAAAAGTATTTATACTTCCAGTGGCATGAGTATCAAGTCTAGTACCTATTGCGATAATTAAATCCGCATTTTGCACTATAAAGTTACCGCTTCTATTTGAATTGGTACCGAAAGAACCGAAATTTAATTTATCATGGAAATCATATAAACCTTTTAATGCCCAAGTATGCAACACAGGTATATTAAGCATTCGAGACAACTTTTTAGCCAGATATAATGCCCCGGAAAGTTCAACACCTGCACCAAATACCAATACAGGTCTTTTTGAATTCTGAATCATTTCGTAAATCGCTATAATCTCACCCTCTATGTCGGGAATATTAATCATATTCAATTTATTAACATCTTTATATATAGCTGTTTTTGAAAGATTTACTCTTTGGAAATCATCAGGGATATCTATTAAAACAGGACCCTTTCTATCTTTGGTTGCTATATGAATTGCTTGATTTAATTCTAGAAGTATATCTTCAGGCTTTTCCAATCTTTTAGCATATTTTGTTATACTTTTAACCATATCTACAATATTATTTTCTTGAAAACCGTATTGCCTAACATTGAATTTCTCACTTTGACGAAAAGAAGCCACATTACCTGTTATATATAATACCGGTATTGAATCATAATATGCATTAGCAATACCAGTAATTAGATTAGTTGCTCCGGGTCCCGATGTTGCTATAGCAACTCCTATACCGAAAACTCTAGAATAAGAATCTGCGGCCATTGCCGAAGACTGTTCATGTTGCATTGCTATATATGACAACTCCTGTTTTTTTGCAATGGAATTTATCAAATGTGCTACAGCCCCACCTTGCAAAACAAAAACGTGCTTCACACCTAATTCAACAATAAAATCTGCAACAATGTCAGATAATTTCACTTCCATTTCATCTCTTTTTTGCTAATAAATAAAGACCCTTCTTTATGTGAAGTCGGCATTTCAGAGATAGCCCTCACTTGTTTCCAGCCATTCTTCTGAGAAAACAATTTAATATCCGTATCTTTAAAATATTCATAAATACCTACTGCATTGTCAATACTTCCAACTTCAACCATTAAATCTAAATTCTCAAAATATTTTATACTCGTATTTGTCAAAATATTTCTTTCTTGTCCCTCAACATCCATTTTAATAAAATCTGGATTATACATTTTAATGATTGATTCTAAAGACAAACATGGAACATCAAATTTCTCAATATCGCCGTAAACTAATTCCTTTGAACCGGATATATGTGAACCTGTAGTATTACCTTTAACCCTTGTAAATTCAACATGTCCATCGAAACTAGAAATTGCTTCTTTATGTAATGTAACATTACTACATTTATTATCTTTTATAGTATTACTTAAAATCTTATAATGAAAATCATCAGGTTCAAAACTATGAACATGACTAAAACATTTACTCATTATTAAAGAATGTAAGCCAATATTTGCACCGAAATCTAATACGGTATTGTAATTGTTTTTTTGTAAATTATAATATGTAAAAATAATTAACTCATCAATACCAAAAAGATGTTTGGTATTAATATTCCCAAAACTAACGTAAGGAACTTCTACATCACCAAAAACAGAAAAGTGAAATTTGCCGTTTTTAGATTTATCATATAAAGAATCAACCGTGTTTATTAAAATTTCTTTCATTACTAAATAACTACTACTCGATATGTTATGAAATATTAAGTCCTCATCTAAGCTTTTCAAGACTAAAGATATAATTTTTTCTTCTAAATTTAAATTTGCCATACGTTACCTTCTCTTCTTAATTTGTACATATTGCTATCTGAGGTTAATTTTGCTACAAGTTTATCCGTTGCCCACAAATCATTTGCAATACTAAAGTTTCTGCCGCTTACAACTTCTATTTTTTCTGATAATATCCAATCTATACACTCTAAAATTTTTTCCATTGGGGTAAAATTATTATTTTGATATCTTTCTATAGTCTTTAAGTAAGCTTCATATGCCAACTCCTTAGCATGAAAAGTTTCTTGATGTATTTTTGTATCCACCCAACCAGGTCCAAGACATGTAAACTTTGTATCATTATATTCTTCATACAACAACTCCATCATTTTGATTAAGGCTATCTTGGATATCGTATAAGCAGAATAATTTTTTGTTGCATTATTAGTTCCACCGCCGGCGAATGTTATGACTGACGCATTGATATTTCTGTATGGGAGCAACCTTTGAATAATCTTTATTTGCTTTGTAAAATTTAAATCTAAAGATTTCTCCCACTCTTTAAAGTCTAAAGTATCAAATCTACCTATGGGATTCATTGTTGCTTGTAACAACACAAGTAAATCCCATTTTACACCATTGCGTGTAAATAATTTTACTGAATTATCAATATCATCACTATTTGATAAATCACATCTTAATGTTTCTATACCCATACTCTCCAAATTATTTACTTTTGCGGAATAAGTTAAATAAGTGGCTACCACCCAATACCCTTGCTTATGCAAATGGATACAAAGCTCATACCCTATATCGCTAGAACAAGAATAAATAATTGCCTTTTTCATTAAAACGGTCCTTTAAACCAGTCGCCAGGTATATCATGATGACTTCTATTCAGAAAATTGTTTAAGTCAACAGAGATACCAAACATTTCAGCTATTGATAAAACTATATCTTTTGCATCTTTATAGTATTCTTTCGTTAATGAATAACTTGTAGGTGAATGGATATTAGGCAATGCAACTATTTTAGGCGGAAGTTTTAAAATATCAAAATATTTCATAGATACATAAGATATTATATCCGAAGATATCGAACCAAATTCACTAGCCGTATCGAGAACTATTACCCTTTTGGTTTTTTCTACAGAGTTACAAATTGTATCCCAATCTATAGGACTAATAGTCTTAATATCTATTATTTCGCACGATATACCGTATTTTTCCAATTCTTTTGCAGCATGAATAGCTTCTATATTCATATATGACATGGAAACTAAGGTAATATCATTTCCTTCCCTTAATATTTCACATTTACCTATAGGAACTCTAAACGAATCATCTTCACTCACCGTTCCAATCATATTATGAAGCCACCTATGTTCTAAAAATATAACAGGATTAGGGTCAAATATAGATTCAAGCAATAATCCCTTTGCGTCTTGAACCGTTGTTGGCATCACAACCTTAAGCCCAGGAATATGCGCAAACCAAGATTGCAAACTTTGAGCATGAGTTGGGCCTTGCCCCCATCCTCTACCGATAATAAGTCTTATGGTAATAGGTACGTTTGAATTCCCGCCAAACATAAAATTCCACTTTGCGGCATTATTAACTAACTGATCCATCGCAAGTAAAAAAAAATCTAACCTTTGATGTGTCATAATAGGCTTTAATCCTCCGATTGCAGCCCCGATTGCTACTCCAGTCATACCGTTTTCTGCCGTTGGCATATCAAACACTCTATCTGAACCGAATTTCTCTTCCAAACCTACCGTAGTACCGAATACACCATACGGGTCAGTCACCCCCAAGCCGTATTTGATAACACTATTGTCAATTCTAAGAGCTGTTTCTAAAGCTTCATTGATAGCTTTTGCAAAAGTGATATTTCTCAAAACGCTTCCTTATACAAATAATCGGTCATACTATTGAAATCAGGCCAAGGAGAACTTTTTGCAAACCTAAAAGCATCTTTAACTTCTTCTTGGATTATTTGTTCTTGGTTTGGTAGGCTATCTATATTATCTAACAAATAATGTCTTAATTTAACTATAGGGTCATTTTCTAAAAAAAACTCATATTCACTTTCATCCCTATATCCTATATGGTTATCAAAATTAGGTCCGCAATGTTCCCTAAATCTGTATGTAGAAAGCTCTATAAGAAACGGTTTTCTGGTATGTTTAACAAAACTAATCGCTTCTTTTAACTTGAAGTATGATTTTTCTATATCATAACCATCCGCAAATGACGAATCAACGCCTATTGAATTAGCTAATTCAAATATACTCCTATTTTTAGGTTGTCGTACATTTAGTTTAGAATATACAGAATATAAGTTATTTTCACAAATAAAAAGTACGGGCAATCCTTTTAATGCCGCAAAGTTTAGAGATTCATAAAACACTCCCTCTTCCGTGGCACCGTCACCTAGAAATACGGTACTTATCCTTTGTTCATTTTTTATTTGAATAGAAAGTGCCAAACCCACACCGATAGGGATGGTTCCTCCTACAATAGCAGTACTGCCCATAAACCCGACATTCTTATCAACAAGATGCATAGAACCACCCAATCCATGTGAACATCCCGTTTTTTTACCGTAAATTTCTGCAATCATAGAGTTTATGTTACCACCCTTTGCTATATAATGTGCATGAGCTCTATGTGTACTAACTGCATAATCATTGTAATCAACAAATTGTGCGTAAATAGAGGGTACTAGTTCTTGACCTATACTCAAATGTGTAGGGCATCGCATTTCTTGTTCTTGGTACCGGTTGGCTATTTCTTCTTCGGTTAACCTGATTTTATATGCCCTTAGATAAATTTGTAATAATTCTTCAATATTTATATTCATTTAATCTCTTTATGGTATAAACCAGTAATAATCACCGCTGTATCCAACCTCATCGAAAAACTTCTTCCATTCATCAACACTCATAATAGTTTTGGCCGTTAAATTCCATGCGAACATCGCTTCTTTTTCTTCATCATTTCTATATGCATCAACGGTTATAAAACTTTTACCGCGACTAACTCTTTCTATTTCTTGTAAAGCCTTTGCACACTCTTCTTTTTCTAAATTATGAATAGTATTAATAGATATAACAACATCGAATGAGTTATCTTCAAAAGGCAAACTTCTTGCGTCAGCAATAGATAAAAACTCTTTTACTTCATCTTTCGCATTTTGTATGGCATATTCTGATACATCTATACCCCTAACCGTTATTCCTGGAATCAACTGTGTCATATCATAAAGCATAAATCCTTTAGCACATCCCACATCAAGAACCCTACTCTTTTCATCTAAGCCGAAATATTCCTGAAAAGTAGGAATTACAGGTTGCCAAAATCTGCTCATGTAGCTAAATCCACCGTAACCGTGTTTTCTATCGCCGTCAAAAAAATCTTGTCCAAATTTTCGTGCAATAGCTCTATCCTCTTCAGTTTTACTTTCAGCTCTCGCCTTTAAATCTCTTTTTGTTTTTGGATAATTAACCAATAAGTCTATTTCAATGCCCATTTTTAACTCCCGATTCCTAATTGTTTCATAACCTTCAAATTATAATATTTCTCTTCATCTTGAAGTAATCCGCTATTATATTTTTCAATAATTTCATTGATTGCATATTTGACATTATAGCGAGGATTAAATCCTGTTTTTAAAAGTTTATCGGAGTTTAACCTATATGAACGAGGATCGTTTGATTCTGTAACAGTAATTTTAGTATCTATTTTTTCTGCTATTAATCTTGCGATGTCCATTATTGAGATATTTTCAAAACCTGCATTATATATTCCCGTTAATTGAGGATTATCTAAAAAATGGATATATGTTTGTACCATGTCTTTAATATGTATGTTGGGTCGCACCTGCATTCCACCAAAAACAGTAATCTCATGTTTTGTTAAAGCTTGTACGGTAAGCATATTTACCGATACGTCAAGCCTCATACGAGGGCTATATCCACACACCGTAGCAGGTCTTATGGAAACAATCTTAATTTGATCTTGATAACTCAACAATACTCTTTCACTTATCATTTTAGTTTTATTATAATCACTAATAGGAACCAAATCCAAATCTTCAGCAACTTGTTCTTCTTCTTTAATCCCATAAACGCTACCACTACTTGCATATATAAACTGCTTAACCCCAAATTTGATAGCCTTTTCGACTAATAATTTGGATGCCAAAACATTAACTTCCCATGTAAGCTTGGAATCAAGATCGCCGGTAGGGTCATTTGCGATATTGGCTAGATGAAAAATTGTATCTACTCCCTCCATAGGAATATTATCAATATCTAATATATTAGTTTTTATTTTTCTTAAATTATTACAATCTTGAAGATAATCCCCAAACCACATGGTATCTACCACTGTGACTTTATACCCCAAGCTTATTAATTCTTGGACCAATAATGTCCCTACATACCCTGCTCCACCTGTTACCAAAATATTTTTCATTACTGTTTTCCTTATGGCTTGTGTATATAATTTAAAGGTTGTTTTTGTAGTATATCGTAGTTATCTACAACCCATTTTATCGTACGTTCAATTCCTATTTCAAGAGAAATCTTATCATACCAGTTTAATTCATTTCTCAATTTACTACTATCTAACAAGTAAGCATTATCTTTACCTTTTCTATCTTCACTATTTTCTACACAATCAACAAAGTTTTTACCCAATTGTTCTATTATCATTTTTACTAAATCTCTAATAGAAATCATTCGAGTAGTTGAAATATGATATATATCGCCTAATGTACCGCTTATTAATATTTTTTCCGTAGCATCAGATACATCATCCATATGGATAAACGATCTTACGGAATGACCCCCTCCATGAAGAGGTAGTTTTTTGTTGCTAAGCACAGATAAGATAGTTTTTGGAATTATTCTATAAAGCTGCTGATGCTCACCATAAACATTTGCAGCCCTCGTAAATACGACTGGAAAATCGTATGTATCAAAAAAATTCTTTAAACTCATATCTGCAGCTGCCCTAGACGTTGCATAAGGGGTACTTGGATTATAAATAGTATTTTCCTTAACCAAACCATTACAACTACCGTAAACTTCAGGAGTAGATATATGTAGATATTTTTCTAAACAATCTAAATCTTTGAGCCTTTGATGTAGTTTTATAGTGGATAAAGTATTCGTCATATACCAATGTTCAGGGTTTTCCCAACTTTCCCCAACCATACTTTGTGCAGCAAAATTAACGATGTGCGATATCTTCTCTTTTTTGATTAACTCTATTATTTCAGTCAAATTCTCATTTATATCATATTTCAAGAATTTAAAATTATTAGCCTTAGTGTTAAACTTATATGGCAAAAACACGTCGTTTATTTCAAAACTTCTACTAATCCCAAAAACCATATAATCATTACTCAACAAATAATTAATAAAATTGGAAGCTGAAAATGAATTACTTCCTATAACAAGAACTTTTAACATTTTCCATGCCCTAAGTGAATATAATAAGAATATATAATATGATCCAATATCATGTGCATATCTTCTACTAGACCATATTGCCCGCCTTCTGTTTGTATGTGAAAATTTATATCCGATAATTCTCTAAGCTCACCACCTTTAAATCCTGTCAAGCCTATTATGGTTGAACCTACCGATTTTGCATATTTTACAGCTTTTATTATGTTTGTTGAATTACCGCTACAAGATATTGCTATAACTACGTCATCTTTGGCTAATTTATTTTCAAGTTGAGCTAAAAAGATATTTTCATATCCTATATCATTTGCTATAGCTGTAATTACCGGTGTATTGTCAGCTAAACTTGAGATATTAAAGTCTCTTATTTTTCTTCTACTCAATCCCACTCCTAAATCATTTACCATATGAGACGCTGTAGCTGAACTACCGCCATTGCCAAGAACATATATT
>DYJR01000032.1 GCA_020723015.1 Arcobacter nitrofigilis | reverse complement strand
TGTAACAGATTGTGGCTTAATTATATTATGTTTATTATTTTAAATGGTATTATTTGATGCATCATATAAAAATTCTTTATCAGGTACTCGATTTTGATTATATATAAATTGATAAGCATCTTGACCTGCACTTGTAGGAACTATTTGTATTAGACCTATAGCATTTGCGGTACTTATTGCAAAAGGATTAAAATCACTTTCCGTCTGCATAATAGCGAATATTAAGTTTTTTGATATATTATACTTATTTGCATATTTTTCTACTAAAGGTTCATATTTTTTTGCTCGTATGTTGATATGGTTTTTTACCATTTGAATAGATACGAAATGTATATTGATTTTTATTATTAACGTTTGTTTTTTTGTTTTTAAGTTGTTTGCTATTAAAAAATCGGCAAAATTTTCCGCTCTTTTTGATGAACGTATATAATTACCTGTATGGTCTATAACTGTTTTGTATAGATAAGGAGTACCGCTAAGTTTAATTTGAGCATCGGAATATAAATCTATTGCTCTTGGGTTTTCAGGTGTAAGAAGTGTCGATACGATAGCATTTTTTAAAGACTCTATCGTATTTTCATCATCTATGGTTTGAACCAATATCTCACCTGTATCAAAATTAACATAAGCCTTTGATTTGTAGTTCTGCGTATATTTGACATACTCTTTCGGTGTGGGTATTTTTGATTCGTTACCCCAGTCTTTTTCAACTCTTTTTAAAAAGTCGGATATGATTGTTGCAAGTTCTTTTGAAGTGTAATTGATGGCTTTTGAGTAGCAATTTTTGATATTGCTACCGAGGGGTCTTTACTCATTGCAATTTGTATGACGGTTTGTATATCACCAGTCGTACAACCTGTTAAAACTACTACAACTAATCCTATTTGGACTAACCGTTTCATATAACCTATTTAAACTCTATTTTGTAGAGTTTTGAGAATTCTTTCGGGTTTTTTATGACGATTTCACATTTATAAGATGATATATGTGTTGAGTCTGCAACCTGATACATTTTATTAATTTTTAAATCTGTCGCTTCACCGTCTAAGAATATTTTTTTATTTTTTAATATTTCAGCATCGTTGATAGGGATAAAAAACTCTAGTTTACCTTTACTAAAATCCATGGCGGTATATAGTAATGTTCCGGTATTCACATATTCACCTACCTTAACGTTTATTTCATGAACGTAAGTATTGTTTTCTTTTAAAATTTTATTCTCAATTTTGTCTTTTAAAGTTGCAATTTTAATCTCTAAATCTGCAACTTGTGTTTCATAATTAAGAACTTTAGTTTTCTGAGCATCTTTTTCAAAGATTGATTTTGAAGTGAGATTTTTTATACTGTCATAGTTTTTTTGTTCTATAGACAACATATCTTTAACGCTATTTAGTTTCGCAATAGTGTGTTTTAGCTCTGTTTCATCAAGTTTTATATCCATTTTGATGATAGTTTCATTTTTAACGACTTTTCCCAAAGCACTCGTATTGATGTAATCAATTTTTCCGCTTACCGCCGATTTTACGATAAAAGTATCATAAGGTTCTAATTTGGCATAATATTCAGAAGCATAAACTGATACCGTTAACAAACAAAGACCTAGTAAAAATTTCATATTCTCTCACTTTAAAATTTTTTTTTATTTTACACTATTAAAATTATGCTTTTGCTTAATAAAACGGCACCTCCAAAAAATTGTATGTTCATTTTATAGATGGTCGTAGTATTACAAGATTGAAATAAAAGTGGTTACCATTTTATAAGAATTTAACCGTTTTAAGGTTATAATGTAACGTATTAATATATTATAAAGGTTAGAAATGTCAAATATTCCGTCACCGTGTTTCGTGTGTGAAGAAGAGTTATTGGAAAGAAATTTATTGATTTTGGATAGAGTACAAAAAGAGAGTGGTGCTAAAATACTTTTGGCACTAAAGGGTTTTGCTCTTTGGAGTAGTTTTGATTTGGTTAAACAATATTTACAGGGTTGTTGTGCTAGCGGATTAAATGAAGCTAAACTTGCACATGAAGAATTCGGCAAAGAGGTGCATACATATTCTCCTGCATATAAGGATGACGATTTTGAAGAGATAGCAAAAATTTCACATCATATAGTGTTTAATTCATTTGCCCAATGGCAAAAATATAAAACAAAAGTAACTTTTAATAACAGTTGCGGACTTAGGGTAAATCCTGAATATTCTAGTGTAGAAGTAGATTTATATAATCCTTGCGGTGCGTATTCAAGACTTGGTATTACAAGGAGCGAGTTTAAACCTGAATTGCTTGACGGCATAGAAGGGTTGCATTTCCATGCACTTTGTGAGCAAAATGTAGATGCCCTAGAGGGTGTATTGGATGCTTTTATAGAGAAATTCGGTGAGTTTATACCTAAAATGAGATGGATAAATTTCGGAGGCGGACATCATATAACTAGAATAGATTATGATGTGAATAGACTTATTGAGGTGATAAAAGAGTTTAAGTCTAAGTATCCTATGGTTGAAGTTTATCTTGAACCGGGTGAGGCCGTAGGTTGGCAAACAGGGTATTTAGAAGCAACGGTTCTTGATATAGTACATAATAAAATAGATATTGCTATACTTGACACTTCTGCCGAGGCTCATATGCCAGATACCTTAGCTATGCCGTATCGTCCTATGGTAAGAACTAGCGGTCTTGTAGATGAAAAAAAATACAATTATAGATTGGGTGGTAATACTTGTTTGGCAGGTGATATAATAGGTGATTATTCTTTTGACAAAAAGCTAGAAGTAGGACAAAGAATTATATTTGAGGATATGATACATTATACAATGGTAAAAACAACAACATTTAACGGTATAAATCTTCCATCTATTGCTATCAAAAGAAAAGACGGTACCATAGATGTGATTAAAAATTTCGGTTATGAAGATTATAAAATGAGGTTGTCTTAAAGTATTTTATTATTTTTTTATGATAGAATGTAAGGATAAATAAAAACCAATAAGGGAGTTTATAGGATGGGTGAGGATAGAAGTCTAATAAAAATGGAATTTGCAGATTTAGATGAGATAAATAGTGAAGAAACAAAAGAACATTTAGCTTGTAGCTTAGAAAAACCGAAACCTTTAAAAGAAAAAAACGGTAAGGTTCAGATTTGGGTAAAAAAAGAGACTTTGGATTATGAAAAACAACTTGTTCAGCTTCAAATAGAACTTCTTAAATTCCAAAATTACGTCAAAGAAAAGGGTTTGAAAGTATTGATGATTTTTGAGGGTCGTGATGCAGCAGGTAAGGGTGGTACGATAAAAAGAATTACGGAACACTTAAATCCAAGGGGTGCAAGGGTTGTGGCTCTTGAAAAACCTAGTGATACGGAAAAAACTCAATGGTATTTTCAAAGGTATGCACAACATCTACCGAGTGCCGGTGAGATAGTGCTTTTCGATAGAAGTTGGTATAATCGTGGTGGGGTTGAGCCTGTAATGGGATTTTGTACACCTAAAGAACACCATGAATTTTTGAGAGAAGTTCCATTTTTTGAAGAGATGCTTGTGAAATCTGATATTATACTTATGAAGTTTTATTTTTCAGTTTCAAAAGAAGAACAGGCTAAAAGATTTGAAAAACGTGCCGTTGATCCACTAAAACAGTATAAACTTTCACCGGTGGATAAATATTCTCAGGCACTTTGGGATAAATATACAATCGCGAAATTTTCTATGTTGATGGCATCTAATACCGATGTTGCTCCATGGACTATTATAAGAAGCGATAATAAAAAGAAAGCTAGAATAAATTGTATTAAATATATTTTGAACCAAGTATATTATACGAATAAAATATCTGCTGATTACTTAGTAACAGACCCTGAGATAGTTATATCAGGAAAAGAGGAGATAGAGCTTATGGAGGCTTCTAATACATTTACATCAAGTACGGCATCGAGGTAGAATAATGGATTTGACAAAATTTGAAAAAACAAGTTACGCAGGGTTGTTTATATCAATAGATGAACACCCGACTTACGGTAAAAAATATATAGCAAGATTTCAACAAAACGGAAAAAGATTTGTAAAGGTTTTGGGTTATGCAAGTAAAAATAAATTGGATGACAAGAGTGCTTATGATTTATTGGTTGAGTATAAAAATTCTTTAAAAGCAAAATCGAAAGCAAAAACAAAAGTGCCTGTTGCAAAGACAACTACAACAAAAAGCACTGTGAGTCCAGTTGAAAAGGGTATTTTGAAAGATTGTGAAATGATGAAAGCTATTTTGGGTGAGTATAAAAAATATGATATAGAAGCCCTTAAAGAGTCTATTCAAGGGTTTTATGATTCTGAGGAGATGAAACCTTATCAAATCGAGCTAATTAAAATGCAAAATTATCTTGAACATACCAATAAAAAGATGATTATTCTTTTTGAAGGTCGTGACGCATCCGGTAAGGGTGGGGCAATAAGAAGAATAACAAGGTATATGAATAATAAACATTACCGTGTTGTAGCTCTTGGTAAACCGACTGAAACACAAAGAAGTCAATGGTTTTTTCAAAGATATATAGAACACTTCCCAACAGGCGGAGAGGTTGTACTATTTGATAGAAGCTGGTATAATCGTGCTATGGTTGAACCGATATTCGGTTTTTGTACGGAAGAAGAACATCAAATTTTCATGGAAGACGTGGTGAACTTTGAACATGATTTGGTAAGACAAAATATAATACTTATCAAACTATATTTTAGTGTATCAAAATCGGAACAATTAAGAAGATTTGAAAGACGTATGACTGACCCTCTTAGACAATGGAAGCTTAGCGAAGTTGATTTACAGGCACAAGATTTATGGGAAGATTTCAGCGAGAAAAAATATGAGATGTTAAAAAGAACAAACTCTAATTATGCTCCTTGGTATGTCGTAAGAAGCGATGACAAACATAAAGCAAGACTTGAAGCGGTGAAAATTATACTCAATAGTGTTGATTATCCAAACAGAAATCAAAATCTTGATTATATGCCGAATGAAGAGGTAAATATAAGCGTTCAAAAAGAACTAGCTCGTATGAGAAAACAAAAAGACTACTAAAACTAAAAAGGTATTTTATATACCTTTTTAAAATATAATCCCGCCAGATTCTTGAATATGAGTTATCGTATTTGGATTTTCTAATTTAGACTTATCTGTGAAGTATTCCGTTTTACCGTTTATTACAGTGCTTTGTACGTTTTCAGGTATATTGAATTGTCTAGGAATTTGTGGATATACCATCAATAGATTTTCAAAAAAGTATCTAAATACGGGAGCAGTACTTCTCCCACCTGTTTCACCCTTTGACATAGGAGTATTATCATCGTTTCCAAACCATATGACAGCTTGGATAGACGGCGAATAACCACAAAACCAGTTGTCCACGTTGTTGTTTGTCGTACCTGTTTTACCTGCTAGTTCTATACCGTTTACTTTAGCACCTTTACCGGTACCGTTATTTACAACATTTTTCAGAATATCAGTCATTAAGAATGCTTGTTCAGGAGATGTTAATTCTTTTGTTTCTGCACTGAAGGTTAGATTTTTGCCGTTTTGATTTGTGACTGATTTTATTAATAATGGTTCTATTTGTGTACCTTGATTTGAAAACATAGTAAATAGTTGACTTAAATCTAAAGGGGAAATTCCAAAGCTACCTAGGGAAATCGATAAATCTTTCGGAATATTTTTAAAACCGTATTTTAATAAATTGTCATAAACCACATCAAGACCTATGTCTGATACAAGATTTATTGTTGCAAGGTTTCTTGAGTGTGTTAGTGCTTCTTTTAGCGTAATAAAACCTTTGAGGTTATTTTCGTAGTTTGTAGGTTGCCAAACTTTTTCTTCATCGTCAGGGGTAGTATATTCATATGTTCTTGAAATATCGGCTAAATTCGTGTTTGTTCCATATCCCATATCAAGTGCAATTTGATAAAAAAACGGTTTTACACTACTTCCTGGTTGTCTTTTTGCCTGGGTTGCTCTGTTAAATGATGATTTAGAATAATCAACACCACCCACAAGAGCTAAAATTTCACCTGTTGAATTTTCGGTTACTACTAATGCACCGTTGAGAGTTTTACTAAAAGATTCGTTTGGATCACGTTGTTTAATTTGGTTATATCCAAAAACAAGTGCATTTTGTGCAATTTGTTGAGTTTTTAAATCTATTGTTAAATATATTTTGTAACCACCGCTTTTTATATCAGGTAGAATTGAAGATGTTGTTCTTAAAACTTCATCTATTACATACGGTACTTTATTTTGAGTTAGAGTTTGGTCATAAACTTTTGGGTTTACTTCCACATATGTTTCGTATTCTTTTTGACTAATCCATCCCAAGTCGTACATTCTTTTTAACACCACATTTGCACGTGCTAGAGAGAATTTATAGTTTTTTGTGGGATCATAAAAACTAGGTGCTCTAGGAAGCGATACAAGCATAGCCATCTCTTTTGGATTTAGCTCATATAATTGTTTGTTAAAATAGCCTAAACTAGCAGTTTTAACACCGTAATATCCATGTCCGAAGTAGATTTCGTTAAAGTATCTATGCAGTATCTCTTCTTTTGATAAAATCTGTTCAAGTTTTATCGCAAGTACTGCTTCTTTGATTTTTCTATCCAATTTCTTTTCTCTTGTTAGAAGCATAGTTTTAACAAGTTGTTGGGTCAGTGTACTAGCACCTTCTACAAATTTACCTGATTGTAAATTTTTTGCCATAGCTCTTATTATGGCCTCCTCATTTACACCCTTATGTTCAAAAAATTGGGTGTCTTCTATTGCAAGGAGTGCTTCGATAAGTCTTGACGGTATTTCATCATAACTTGCCAAAACTCTATTTTCATTATCAAAAATATTAGCTACCAATTCACCGTTTCTATCAAAAAATTGTGTGGTAAGCTTTGGATTATAATTGACTATTTTATCCAAGTCAAAACGTATTTGTGAATATATATATAAAACAAATATTGCAGATGCAATAGATCCCACTATAAAAGTAGTGAATATAAATTTTTTTATCATTTTAAGCTCTTTTTTCTCTATATTTAAAATTTGATTCGATTAGTTGTTTAGTGTAATCGTTAACAGGGTTTTGCAAGATATGTTTTGTCATACCTTGTTCTACTACTTGACCGTTTTTGATAATGACGATATCATCGCAAATATCGGTAATACTAGCAATGTCGTGTGTAACAAATAGAATCTTTATATCCAGTTCTTTGGATATTTGACGTATTAGGTTTGTTATTAGCTCTTTAGATTTAGTATCAAGTGCGGTAGTAGGTTCATCAAGAAGTAAAAGTTTGGGATTATTGCTAAGTGATATAGCTATAATAACCCTTTGTAACTGACCCCCGCTTAGTTCGCTTGGAAATCTATCAAGTAAATTTTCATCTAATCCTACGAGGTGTAAAAGTTCAATTTGTTTTTGTTTATCTACAAAAAATTGGTTTTTTATTTTGGTAAGAGGAGATAGTGAGGTAAATGGATTTTGCGGAACAAACCCCATACTTTGTGAATTTAGTTCAAACTCACAATCTATCAATATCTCGGCTGTTAAATTTGTAGGTAGTAAATTTAATAAAGACTTTATAGTCAATGATTTTCCGCTACCGCTTTCACCTATCAATGCAGTCGATTTTTTTATATCAAAGGATATATCAACTAGAGTGTTTTTAAATTCTTTTATCATGATAGATTTGATACGTATCAATTAAGACTCTTTATCGTTTGTAAGTGCTTTGTCAATCATATTGATAAGTTCCAAAAAATCTATCGGTTTTTCCATAACAAATTGTACTAAATCACGTTTTTGTAAATCGTGTATATATGCGGAAACAACTATTATAGGTATATTAGAATCTATATCTCTTATATTTTGGATAAAATCATTGCCGTCTTTTGCTCTTGGCATTCTAATATCGGTTAGAATAATATCCGATTTGTGATTTTTGTACAGTTCAATACCGATAGCAGGATCAGGTGCTAAATAAATATTTTTTACCAAAGCTTTAAAGGTATTATCCATAATCCGTATTATATCTTCACCGTCTTCTACAATAAGAAGTGAAATATTTCTTAAATCTTCAATAATTTTACTTTTTTTTAGCATAGCGGTTCATCCATTTCTTGTGGTATATTTAGATTCATAAGTTTCAATACGGTAGGAGCAATGTTATTTAGTCCTCCGTTTTTGATACTTTTGACATTTTCATCAACTACAAAACAGTAAACATCACCGACCGTATGATTTGTTAATATGTTTCCGTCAACATCCCTCATCATTTCACAGTTACCATGGTCACTTGTAAGCACCAAAGAATAACCCGTCTCTTTTGCTTTGTTTATGATTTTACCAAGTTGTTCATCAACCGCTTCAACGGCTTTTATACCAGCTTCATATACGCCGGTATGACCTACCATATCACCGTTTGCAAAGTTTACCACTATAAAATCATACCCTTTCTCCATGGCTTCAAGCACTGCAATTCCTACTTCAGGAGCAGACATTTGAGGCTGTTCGTCATAGGTAGCAACTTTCGGAGAAGGTACTAAAACTCTATCTTCTTTATCAAAAGGCTCCTCTTTACCGCCGTTGAAGAAAAATGTAACATGGGCATATTTCTCCGTCTCAGCCGTATGTAGTTGTCTTAGTCCTGCATTTGCTATTGTTTGAGCCAAAGTATTTGTTACGTTGTCTTTTGGAAATAACACGGGTAAAGGGGTGTTTTTGTCATATTCTGTCAATGTAGCTATGTTTATATTTACTTTTTTTGTATCAAAATGAGGAAACTCTTTTGATGCAAAAGCACTTGATATTTCTCTAGCTCTATCGCTTCTAAAATTACAAAATATCACCCCGTCATTTTCTTCTATGCCCTTATATCTATCAAATGCAACAGGCTCTAAAAACTCATCGTAAGTTTCGCTAGAGTATTGTTCCTCTATATAAGAAATAGGATTTAAAGAAGTCTTAGGTGTAGCAAAACTAATAGCATCATAACCCCTTTTTACTCTTTCCCATCTATTATCTCTATCCATAGTATAAAATCTTCCGCTAATAGTAGCTATTTTTATATCGTTATCACAAATTGCAACAAGCTGTTTTATATATTTTTGAGAACTTGTAGGACTTACGTCTCTACCGTCGGTTATAGGGTGTAAAAATACCTTTTTCCCTTGAGCTTTTGCAAGTTTGGCAAATGCTATGATATGGTCTATATGGGAGTGAACCCCACCGTCACTTGCTAGACCTATCAAATGTATATTATTTGATTTTTCCAAAATGTCTTTCAATACTGCATTATCTTTCAAAGTATCCTTTTCTACGGCAAGATTAACTTTTACCAAATCTTGATACAAAATTCTACCGCTTCCAAGACACATATGCCCAACTTCACTATTACCCATTTGACCGTCAGGTAATCCTACCGACAAACCGTAAGTTTTTATGTAAGAGTGTGGTACATTAGCAAATAAATAATCATAAGTAGGCTTTTTTGCATTACAAAAAGCATTAAATTCACAATGGGGGTTGTGCCCAATACCGTCCGTTATAACTAATATCACTTTTTTTGACAAACCAAATCCTCCCGAGATTAATAAAACAATGAAAAAATGTTTAAAGTATTAAACCTTTTTAAATTTATTTTTCTGTATAATTTCTCCTATTATACCATTTCAGAGGTTAAAAGTTTGTTTTATTCTTTATATAATTTATTCGATATAAATATTTTTCAGTATATTACCGTACGTGCAGGGATTGCTTTTGCAATCTCTTTTTTTATTGCATTGTTTTTGATGCCTTACTTTATTAAGTGGGCAAAAAAACAAAAAAGCTCTCAACCAATATATGAACTTGCCCCAAAAACCCATCAACAAAAAGTAGGAACGCCTACGATGGGCGGGATAGTATTTGTTTTTAGTACCGTTATAGCAACTTTAATGACTGCAAAACTCAACAATATTTACGTCGTAGGTGGTTTAGTGGTAATTATACTTTTTGCACTTATCGGATTACAAGACGATATCTCAAAAATTATAAAAAATAAAAATAGTGCCGGGTTATCTCCTAGGGCAAAAATGATTTTACAAATAATTGCTTCTTTGTTCGTAGGCGGCTTACTTTTGGGCGGTCACGATACCATGCTTTATGTCCCTTTTTATAAAAATCCATTAGTTGATATGCAATATTTTGCATTATTATTTTGGATTGTCGTAATGGTTGCTTCGACTAATGCTGTCAATTTGACGGATGGACTTGACGGTTTGGCGGTCGTACCGTCGATAATAGCATTTTTTACATTGGGGGCTTTAGTATATATTGCAGGAAATATAGTAATAAGCCAATATTTATTACTACCTAGTATAAAAAACTGCGGCGAGCTTACTATCATAGTCTCTGCTTTTGTCGGTTCTATGATTGCTTTTTTGTGGTACAATGCTCATCCTGCAGAGGTATTTATGGGTGATACGGGAAGTTTATCTATCGGTGGTTTTATGGGGTATACGGCTATCGTATCAAAAAGTGAAGTATTACTGTTATTAATAGGATTTGTATTTGTTATGGAGACAATATCCGTAATTTTACAAGTGGGAAGTTTCAAACTAAGACAAAAGAGGGTTTTCCTTATGGCACCTATACATCACCATTTCGAACAACTCGGTTGGAAAGAGAATAAAATCATCGTTAGGTTTTGGATTATAGCATTTATAACTAATCTACTTGCTCTTTTGACTTTGAAGGTGAGATAGTATGAGAATTTTGGGACGAGGCGTTACTGCAACGGCTATTTTTGAAAAATATCCTGATGCTTTGGTATATGACGATAATAATATAAATGAATTTGATGCAAATAGTGATGAAATCACTATCGTAAGTCCAGGGATTCCGCCCTATCATTCACTTGTAAAGCAGAGTAAAAATTTACTGAGCGAGTATGACTTTTTTATTGACGAAAAAATATTTAGTATCTGGATAAGCGGAACCAACGGTAAAACTACTACTACGCAGATGTGTGAAACTCTTTTAAAACCTTTTGGCGGTGTTGCCGGAGGAAATATAGGTGTACCCCTTGCAAAACTTGACGTCCAAGCACCTATTTGGATACTTGAAACATCATCTTTTACTATACACTACACAAATAAAGCAAGACCTAATATCTATCTATTATTACCTATTACTGATGACCATGTATCGTGGCACGGAAGTTTTGAAGAATATGAAAAAGCAAAGCTTAAACCACTTGATTTTTTAAAAGAAGGTGAAGTAGCAATAATTCCTAAGAAATATGAAGACTACCCTACAAACGGTTTTAAAATAACATATTCAAATTCTTCTGAACTAGCTTCAAAGTTGGATATAGAAATAGACAAAATAAAATTTAAAGAGCCTTTTTTACTTGATGCTTTGATGGCTATGGCTACTACTAAAATTTTGTTTGATAGAGTTGATTATGATTTGATAAATAGCTTCAAAATAGATGCCCATAAGGTGGAAGAGTTTAACGATAATCACGGAAGATTATGGGTAGATGATAGTAAAGCTACAAACCTTGATGCTACAATTTGGGCTATGACTAATTACTCGGATAAAAAAGTACATTTGATACTAGGCGGTAATGACAAAGGTGTAAACCTTGTACCGCTTTTTGAAGATTTGAAAAAATACGATGTAACAATCTATGCAATAGGTACAAATGTACAAAAACTAGAAAGTTTATCAAAAGAGTTTGGGCTTGACGTTGTAGTATGCAATATTATAGATAATGCCGTGGCGGAGATTTCTGCTAGACATACAAAGGATTCGGTTGCTATGTTATCTCCGGCAGCTGCTAGTTTGGATCAATTCAAATCATACAAACATAGAGGCGAGAAGTTTAAAGAGCTTGTAAAAGCTCTTTAAACATAACTTTATATTAAGGAGTTTTAAGGTGAATTTTTTTTACGTTATTAGAATAATTTTATTTATGTTTATATTATCTAGTATTATTTATGCAAGTAATGTAAATTTCAAAGCTAAAGAGCTTGAAATAGGTGATTTTATAGTTATGGTATCAAATATTACAAATACCAATATAATAATAGTAGATAAACCAAAGTATAAAATAGAATTTGCATTGAGTGACACAATAACGAAAGATGAACTATTTGAGGTACTTAAAGTTTCTTTAGAAAGTAAGGGATTCGGATTTTATAAAAGCGGTAATTTATACAAAATAGTAGACAAATCGAGCGATAAATTCAAAATAAGAAAAACAATCAACTTACAAAATATTGAATCAAAAGATATAGGAGAATTTCTTGTCAACTCATACGATAAAAATCTTGTAACGTTAGATATAAATAAAAATACAAATAGTGTAGTGCTGTACGGTCTTCAAAATGAAGTAAACGAGATTGAAGATTTTATACGAAGCATAGATTTGAATAAAGAGCAAGTTTACGTTGAAGCAAAAATAGTAGAGATAAGTCACTCAAAAATCAAAAATATAGGGATGAAATACGGTTTGAATTCCGCTATGACAAGCGGTAATGCCTTATATACACTTTCATCCGAACTCGGTATTAAAGGCGGTAGCGTGACTATTCCTAGCGGATTTGCTTTGGATTATTCTAGTCATTTAGTCAAAAGTTCTTTAAATTTATGGGCGACATTATCTCTACTAGAAAAAAACGGTGCATTAGAAATAATCTCAGAACCGTCTATTTTGGCACTTAATAATCAAGAATCATCCATTTACGTAGGTAAAAGACAATCCGTTCAAACAAGCACAACCTTAGATAAAAACGGAAATCCTATTCCTCATATAGAACGTACGGATATAGGGCTAAAGTTAAAAGTAAAACCAAGAGTTACCAATGATTTAAAGGTGATGCTTGATATTGTAGTAGAACAAGAGGAGGTAAACTCAAGCGAAAATTCTTTGGCTCCGATAAGCGATAAAAAAGAGATAATAACATCTGCTATCGTTGAAAGCGGTGAAAACGTCATACTTGGAGGTTATATTCAAAATAAAACTTATAAAGTAGATGATAAAATACCTTTACTCGGCGATATACCGGCTATCGGTGAACTCTTTAAACATACAAGCGATAATATGGACAAAAAAAGCTTGGTTTTAATTCTTACGCCATACATAGTTCCAAAGGATAAAAATCTTACTATTTTGCAAGATAATCTTAGTAAATTAAAACTGCTTGAAAAAAACTATTCAAGTAGTTTAGCCGAGAAACTTGTGAATATAAAAGAAGAACATATTAAAAATAGCGAGTATCAAGATATTGTCAATGGTATAATGGATAAACAAAGGATAGAATAAAGTAAAGGAAAATTTCTACTTTTAAAAAAAAGATTAAGTTTTTAATATTATGGATACTTTAAGTATTTAGCTGTAGTATTACGGATAAAATTTTTCCTTAAGAGATAGCTATGATAGATGAAAATAGAAGAATGTTTTTCAAAAAAGCAACCGTTGGACTTGCAAGCGGAGCTATGCTACTAACTCCAAAAACTTTATCTGCAAATGAGAGCGTTCAAGATAAAAGTAATAAAATCGGTTCGTATATTGATTTGAGTTTATGCGACGGGTGTAAAGATTTTGATACGCCAAAATGCGTTACGGCATGTCGTGACAAAAACTCTATCCATTTCCCTGAACCGCAACTCCCGTTAAAACCGTATTGGCCTAGAAAGAATTATGAAGATTGGTCAACTAAAAGGGATGTAACAAATAGACTTACACCTTATAACTGGACGTTTGTAGAAAAGGTAAGCGTAAACGGTGAAGATGTTTATATCCCAAGAAGATGTATGCATTGCGATAATCCAAGTTGTATGAATCTTTGCCCTTTTGGAACTATAGAAAAAAGCAAAGAGGGGCTTGTTAGTATAGATAGGGATTATTGTATGGGTGGTGCAAAGTGTAGAGATGTTTGTCCATGGGGTATTCCGTCACGTCAAGCAGGAGTAGGGCTATATATGAAACTAATACCGTCTTTTGCAGGTGGAGGAGTGATGTACAAATGTGACGGATGTGTAGATTTGGTATCCAAAAACGAACTTCCGATGTGTCAGACATCATGTCCTAAAAACGCTATTAAATTCGGTAATTTTGAAGAGATAAAAGCTCAAGCAAAAGCAAGAGCAAATGAGATAAACGGTCATTTGTACGGTCTTGACCAAGCCGGTGGAACGGGTACGATATATATCTCTAAAGTCCCTTTTGAGGATATAAATAAAGCTATAGAAGATGATAAAATAGCAAAAAATGATAAGCTAAACGGTCGTCCTCATATGAAAGTAAACATAGAAGATAAAATGGATGATACGCAAAACTGGATGATGGCGGCACTTATAGCACCTATTGCAGGTATTAGTGTTGCTGCTATTGCCGTGCATAAGAGTAAAAAATAGGTAGCATACGATACCACTTATACAATAAATATGGAGAATAAAAGATGAAGATAGAGAGACAATCATTGTCTAATAGAATAGTTCATGCGGTTACGGCTATGTCTATATTTGGACTTTTTTTTACCGGTTTTGGACAAATGCCCGTATATAAAAGATATATGTTAAACGAAGTCCCTTTTATGGCATGGACGGCTGATTATAACATAACTCTTTGGTGGCACTATTTTTTTAGCGTGGTATTGATAGGCATAGTATTTTACCATTTGACTTACCATTTTCTTAGAAAAGAGTTTGATATCTTACCAAAAAAAGGGGATGTAAAGCACTCTACGGAAGTTATAATTGCTATGATTACGGGAAAAGAAGAACCGCCAAGCGAGAAATACCTTCCCGAACAACGTTTGGGGTATGCTTTTATAGCATTTTGGATAGTTGTTATGATAATAACCGGTGTCGTGAAAACTTTTAAAAATATGTCCGGTATAGATTTGAATAATGATTTGATATTTTGGATGGCACATATCCATAATCTTGGATTTTTTATGCTGATATTGGGTGTAGGTGGACATTTGGCCGCATTTTTATTTAAGCCAAATAGAAAACTTCTTCCGGCTATGCTTTGGGGTAAGATTTGTTCTTGTTATACCAAATCAAGACATATTAAATGGGAAGCAGGTATAAAACAATCCAATGAAGTATTGAAAAGGCACGGCGGTGATGAGGCTTGTAAAGATTATAAACACTGATTTTTATGTTCACATGGCATTAGGCTATGTGAATATTATGTTAAACTCTCATATCTATTTAATAAATTTAAGCATAAATACAAAGTCAATCTATTATAATTTGAACTATATGAAAGAGTCGGTACGGTTACTATGAAAATAAAAATCCCATTAATGGTATGTTTAGTATTAATTATTTTATTAGGAAACAATATGAATGCTGATTTATTTAAAGATTCAAATATAAAGAGTGCTTATTTCGCAGGTGGATGTTTTTGGGGTGTGGAATATTATTTTGAGAAAACGGATGGTGTAAAAGACGCAGTTTCCGGTTATATGGGCGGACGATTGCCGAATCCTGATTATAAAAGCGTTTGTACAGGGCTTACCGAGCATTTGGAAGTCGTCAAGGTTGTATACGATAGTGATAAAACTAATTTTGAAACGTTAGCTAGGCTTTTTTTCGAAATTCATGATCCTACACAAATGGATGGTCAGGGTCCTGATATAGGTAATCAATATTTAAGTGCAGTATTTTATAATGATGATAATGAAAAAAATATAGCTCAAAGTTTAATACATAAGCTTGAAGAGAACGGTTATAAGATAGCGACCAAATTAATATCTGCACACAATCATATTTTTTATGAAGCAGAGTCTTATCATCAAGACTATTATACAAAAACGGGTAAAACACCTTATTGTCATAGTTATACTAAGAGATTCAAGGATTGATGATGAAGTTCTTAGGAGCATTATTTCTAGGATGTAGTTTATTATTAGGTGCTGATTTGAATATATATTATGATTTGGATATAGTTGTCAAGTTTCACCACGTTGTACCATCCCCTTTAAAGCAATAGCATAAAAC
>DYJR01000031.1 GCA_020723015.1 Arcobacter nitrofigilis | reverse complement strand
ATTAGTAACTATTTATCAAAAGAATATCAATTATTTCAAAAAGTTTAATATAGGACTTTTTAATAAAATACAGCTCTTTGAACAAAAAAATATAGAGAATTGGTATATAGATTTTGTAGATAATAGGTTTGAATTATCAAATATAAACGGCACGAAGATTTATAATTGTGACCCTTTTTATGATGCAAAATATAGGGCGGATAATATTAATTCTTGCCCACAAATAAGTTTGATTAATGTGAGCGGGATTAATAAAGGATATAATGAATATGAGGATGTTCTAAATGCTCATGAGAGCGTTAATGAAATACTTAACCAACAAAATTCAAATCATATCAATTTGGATTCAAGAAAATTTATCTTTATCGGTACAATATTAGGAGTTCATATAAATGATATTCATAGGGTCAAAAAAGCAGATTCGTATCTTATTGTAGAGCCGAATATAGAGATATTTAGACTCTCTTTGTTTTTATGTGATTATACCGAACTGATGCAAGTTTCCAATGTGTTTTTTTGTGTTGATTTTAGTGATATAGAGTTTAAAAAGAGTATTAAAGATTTTTTAAACTATAAATATGAAAATAATACTTTTATATCTTTTGATTTAGCTAGTGAGAATGAAGCTTATCTTATTAAGGTGATTAATTCGGAAATACTTAATAATTCTCCTATGCTTTACCCATTTTCGGAATATGTGGTAAGTTTGAAACGGTCATTTAGATATATCAAAGAGTCCTTTTACGGAATATTGAAGTTAGAAAAGCCTATAGATTTGTTTGATAATAAAAAAGTACTATTTCTAGGTGCAGGTCCGTCATTGTCTAGAAATATTGAATGGATATATCTAAATCAAGATAATTTTATAATAGTTGCTGCATCCGCAACCTTAAAGAGATTGGAGCTACTTGGTATAATACCTGATGTAATAATTATAGTTGACGGCTCAAAAAATATGTTGAAACAATTTGACGTATCAAAAAAGATGTATGAAAATAGCATTATTTTAGCTTCAGTTCATATTCATACGACAGTTTATACACATATCAAAAACGATAAAATATTTTTTATCCAAGATAATCTTGAGCTATTTGATGAGTGTGGTATAAGCACGGGTGTTACGGTAGGGGATTCCGGTATTGATTTGTTGCTAAAAACAGGCTGTAAAGAGTTATACTTGCTAGGGTTTGATGCATCTTTAAGGGATGACGGAAAAACTCATGACGGGTTACACACTAATGCTAAACATATAAATATAAATACAAAAAAAAGATATGGTTAGCGGTATGGATTATGATAGGGATATTATATGGGTTAAGGGTAATTTCAAGGATGAAGTACCTACGACTATGCTTTACAAATCAATGATTGATGAAATTGATGTTACTCTAAAAAAGTTTCCTGCATCAAAAGTATATAATCTCTCAAACGGTGCTTATTTTGAATCTACCATATCTCTTAGTATCGATAATGCAGTTATTGAGGAAACAATATTTGATAAAAATGCAATACAACAAGAAATATTGAATATTTTGCGTACTATTTCAAAAAAAGATTTAACAAGGCTAGAAATCTCACAATTTGATAGAGAATTAAAAGTATCAAAAAAACTATCAAAAATAAATGTACCAAGCAATTTCAAAAAAGAATTTGAGAAAATAAAACAAAATTTCCCAAAATCTTTGATAATACAGATTGTCGAGCAGTATCTAAAACTTACATCACCGTACGTAACATACACACAAAATCACACAATCCAATATAAACAATTTTTGTCATTGGCTAAAGATTTGAAAAATGCACTACAAGATTTTATGAAATAAATTCTTGTAGATATTTTTTGTACTCCTCAAATAGGTGTTTTGTGAGTATGCACCACTTATATTGAACGTCTTTAATGAGTTTTGATTCTTGTTTGATGTCTTTATCGTTAAAAGCAAAGGCTATATAATTATTGATAATATTGTAATAATTCAAATATAATTCAGGCAAGAAGCTATCACTACCCACAAATTTCATTAAATCATACATTATGTTTGAAGCAAATTTATCCAGTAAGTCGTATTTTTCTATTTTTAGTACTTCAAATTCGTTGATATTATGTAATACATAGTCAACTGCAGCTATTTCAAGATTGACTTTATCAAATTGTGTTTCAATATTATCAACGGAACACATATGATTTAATGTAGCATCAAGATTTAAGAGTAATCGGTCTTTGTCTATTGAAGCAAATTCAAGTTTAAAATCATTTATTGATAACGGTACCGTATTTTCTATAAATGCACCGTCTTCGCATAGGTTATATATAATTTGATCTTGTTTTTTATATAAACTTATAAAAGAATTGTACTCATTTAGTGAAGCATAAAATACCCTTGATGTTTTTACGTAAGGTTTTAGATTCCCTTTTGTTATCACAACATCGTCTCTAAAAGAGTATCTATTTGTTTTATCAAGTGAAGTATTTAATAGATGCTGTTCATCTAAATTAAATGTTTTTTTACCTATGCTTTCAGAATATTCATCATGTGTATCTCCGGATGATTGTTCAAAAGCCAAGTCTGTACCTAGTAAAAATATTTGTTTTGCATTTAACAACAATAAAAGCGAGATTGTAACTTCACCTATACTAAGACCGCTTAAACCTATGCAGTTTGGATAAAAAGATTTGAAGATCTCAAACAAAAATAATCTTGAGTTCCCTTTTGATAATTTGTTTAGCACCAAATCATCGGTATTTGTGGCTACCAATTTAACTGCTTCTGAATAGATACTCTCTTCAACATTAAATTGCTGTAAAATAGCATTTTGGGCTGGGTCGAGAGAGGTGATTATATCAGGCCTGATGCCTTGGCTAGATAGCCTTTTCAAAGTAGCCCCCATAGCAACGATGATAACTTTATCTTGATTCTCTTTTACCCATTTTATGTTTTTGCCCAAAGATGGACCTGCTCCTAAGAATAAAACCGGTAGGTTACCGAAAATATCATCTTTTATATTAGGGGATAATTTTAGGGTTTTGTGATGTTTTATTTTGGACAAAGAGTTTTTAATCATATTTGAAAGTATAAGATTGTAGTTAAATATAAAAGGGTCTCTTGATGTAACCGAAGAAACCAACAAATCAAGATAATCTTTTACATTGTAATCGGTACTTACGTATTTAAAAAACAGATTATGGGTAATATCATTTTGGAAGAATATTCTAAATTTGTCCATAAATACGTTTTCATCATCCATTATAGAAAAAACAACGCTTCTACCGTCTCTTGCCAATAATGAATAATCGCAGACGAATAAAGAGAGTCTAAAGATTTCTAAATTATGCTCACATACAAAAGTGTTTTTGAAGTTTAATTTTTTGAGAATTTTAGGTATATGTCTTCCCAAAAGAGTACCTAAAAATACGAATTTATTGAATGATTTGATTTTTTTATCACCGTTGGATAAATCCGGATTTAAAATCATTTTGAAATTTTGAATATCGGTCATAGTTCTAATTTCAAACTTTTGTGTTAGATGCAAATTTTTTTCGCTTAAATCAACATTGTGTTGATTGTAAAGTACCGGATTTAAGAATGTTAAAGCACCTTTTAAATCAAGATTTGTATTGGCTACTAATTTATTATTCCATTGTTTTGGTTTTTTATCATAAATATATGTTTTTGTATTTGAATCGTAAATATCGAAATCACCGTTTTCTTTGACAAATTCAAGAAAATATCTCTCATTATAAGCACCTCTATTGATAGCATCAGATAACATATTGACTCTCTCAAACAATGGATAATCATATTGAGATAAAAATCTTAGATTACCGTTAAAAGTAGTTATCAGTGCATTATATAAATTTTGTTCTTCGGCAGTCATATATTCTCTCTTTTTAGTATTAATGAGTAGATTTTATCAAAATAATTTGCAAACTCTACTGAAACAAGAATGATCGGTTAGTAAGTGCCTTATTAAGGTTAATATTATCAAAAATTATGTAAACTATTTCCATATATTAAGGAGTGGCGTATGCTTGATCAAATAGAAAAAATCCTTATTAGTTGTTTGAAAGAGTTAAATGAAGAACTTGAGAATGAAAATCTAAATAATATCACAAAAGAGACGAAGATATTCGGTAATAAAGGTGCTTTGGATAGCTTGGCATTGGTATCTTTTATAACGGATGTTGAAGATAGAATTTCCAAAGAACTAGGTCACGATATAGTGTTGGCAGATGAAAAAGCCATGAGCCAAAGAGCTTCGCCTTTTAGAAATATAGAAACTTTGAGCGTATATATTCAAAAACTTTTGGAAGAGTAATGGACAGATACAACATACTAATAACAGGTACTTCAAAAGGTATAGGCAAAGACTTAGCACTTTATTATATATCCTTAGGACATTTCGTAATGGGGTGTAGTAGAGGCGAAGGGTCTATACAAAGCGATTTATACAGGCATTTTCAAGTTGATATAACAGATGAAAAAAATGTTATTAGTATGGTGAGAAAAATAAAACAAGATTACGGCAGAATAGATGCACTTATCAATAATGCAGGTATTGCATCTATGAATCATATAATCACCACGTCTTTTAGCAGTGTACAAAATATATTTGCTACAAATTTTTTCGGTACTTTTTTGTTTACAAGAGAAGTATCAAAGGTTATGATGAAAGAAAAATTCGGGCGAATCATAAACTTTACTACAGTAGCAAGTCCATTGTATCTCGAAGGTGAGGCAATATACGTCGCTAGTAAATCAGCGGTAGAGAGTTTTACCAAAACGATAGCCAAAGAGCTTTCATCTTTTGGGATAACCGTAAATGCAATAGGTCCTACTCCTGTCAAAACAGATTTGATTAAAGCAGTACCGCAAAATAAAATAGATGAATTATTACAAAAACAAGCTATTAAACGACTCGGTGAAATAGACGATATACAAAATGTTATAGATTTTTTTATCAGCAAAAAAAGTGATTTTATCACGGGGCAAATAGTTTATTTAGGCGGAGTGTAATATGGAACAAACCCATTGGCTTATTGATAGTTTTGCTGATATAGAAGACAATATCGCTATTATATCCAATGATAAAGTTTACTCGTATAAAAATCTCTACGATAAAATATTCGAGCTAAAGAACTTACTTTCACAAAATCATATACAAACGGGTGATGTGGTAGCCATAGTCTCAGATTATTTATTTGAAAGTATTGCTTTGTTACTTGCATTAAGTGACAATAAAAATATAATCGTACCTATTTCATCAAAAGTTCAAGCTTCTATAGATGAAAAGATAGAAACTGCTTATTGTGACAAAGTAGTTTATGTAGAAAACGGGGTTTTTAGTATAACTTGCCGTGAGGTGCTAAGTAAACATGATATGATAAGAGAACTTCAAAATATTTCACATAGCGGATTGATACTTTTTTCAAGCGGAAGCACGGGAAAACCAAAAGCTATGATTCATGACTTGGATAATCTTATAAATACCTACAAAGACAAAAAAAAGAAATCTATGAATATGTTGTTGTTCTTGATGTTTGACCACATCGGTGGATTGAATACTTTATTTAACATATTGTCAATAGGTTCTACGATGATAATACCAAACGGTAGGGAAGTGGATGAGATTTGTTCTTTGATAGAAAAATACAAAATATCTATTTTACCGTCATCACCGACGTTTTTGAATTTGATTTTAATGTCAAGCTCCCATACAAAATATGATATGAGTTCACTAAGAATGATTACATACGGTACGGAGGCTATGCCTTCTTCGCTATTGGAGCGTCTAAAAGATGCTTTCCCAAAAGCAAAACTTTTGCAAACATTCGGAACAAGCGAAACAGGAATAGCAACCACGAGTTCAAAATCATCTAATTCTACTTTTATGAAAATAGACTCTACGGATTTGGACTATAAGATAGTAAATAACGAGCTTTGGCTAAAAAGCAAAACTCAGATTTTGGGGTATCTAAATGCTTCTATGGAGAGTTTTAGCGATGATGGTTGGTTTAAAACAGGTGATTTGGTAGAAGTGGATAGTGACGGTTACCTCAAAATAATAGGCAGAGCAAAAGAGGTCATAAACGTAGGGGGAGAAAAAGTCCTACCTTGTGAAGTAGAATCCGTTATTTTACAAATGCCTCAAATTCTTGATTGTATGGTTTACGGAGAAAAGAATGCCATAACAGGGCAAAATGTAGCCGTTGATGTGGTTTTAAAAAGTAATGTTGATAAAGATTCAATAAAAAAAGTTTTAAGAATTTATTGTAAAGATAAATTAGATAATTATAAAATACCGACAAAAGTAAATGTGGTGGAGCATACGAATTTCGGTGAAAGATTTAAAAAAATAAGGGGTAACCATGTCTAAAGCTATTTTCAATCAAGCAAAAATATCAGGTATCGTAACCGTAGTACCGAGCAATTTCAGACTGATAGATGATGAGGTAGATACCTTATATAACGGTGATATTAAACAAATAGAAAGAATCAAAAAAAGCATAGGTCTAAATAAAAGACATATTTTAAAAGGTGCTTCAACGACCGCAGATTTATGTGAATTGGCTGCAAATAAATTACTTGACGGTATGAAAATAGATAGAAATACCATAGATGCCGTAATAACGGTTACCCAAACGCCTGATTATTTCCAACCGTCAACATCGGCATATTTGCACGGAAGACTTGATTTAGGACAAAACTGTGCAACATTTGATGTAAATCAGGGGTGTAGCGGGTATGTTTACGGGCTTTGGCTTGGCTTTATGATGATACAAACAAATAGTTGTGAAAATGTTTTGTTATTGGCAGGTGATACACTAAGTAAAGTGGTTAATCAGGCTGATTCCAACGTGGCTACTTTATTTGGAGACGGAGCTAGTGCTACACTTATCCAAAAATCTACTACGGATACAAATTCGTATTTTACTATACATTCAAACGGTAAAAAATTTGATACAATAATACAACCAAAAGGTGCATTTAGAACACCTTCAAAAAAAGAGATAAACGACGATAGAATCTTTGAAGTTTCGGATAAAAGGACTTTAGAAAACCTTTATATGGACGGTGCCGAGGTTTTTAACTTTTCTATTATGACTGAGCCTGTGGCAATAAAAGAGATTTTGGAGATTTCAAATACGGCTGAAGAAGAGATAGACTATATAGTGTTTCATCAAGCAAATAAATATATAATATCAAATATTGCAAGACGGTTGAAGTTTCCTTTGGAAAAAGCTCCTAGCGAAACTACGGGCAAATACGGTAACCAAAGTAGTGCCTCAATTCCGTGTACTATTTGTGATACTTTGAGCCAAGAAGTTTCTTCAAAAAAATTAAATGTTATATTATCGGGGTTTGGAGTCGGTTTATCATGGGCAACTTGTAAATTGGCTCTTGATAAGATATATTGTTCCGAGGTTATATTTTATGATGAAGAGGAGTAAAAAATGAAAAAAGAAGAATTACTAAATGAAATACAAGATATGCTTCAAAGGGATGAGGCACTAGATGAAGATATGGAATTAAACAGCATAGAGGAGTGGGACTCTTTGGCTATAATCTCTACCGTTTCACTGTATGATGAGCTTTTTTCGGTAGTTTTGAAATCAAATGAGATAAAAAACTGCAAAAAAGTATCTGATTTGATAAATCTTGTTGCAGATAAATTAGAAGATTAAAAACATGTACGCAAAGAGTGATATTTTTCTTGTTACCGGCGGGACGTCCGGTATCGGCAAAGGTGTAGTGCTAGAGCTTAATAAACTCGGTGCTAGTGTAGTGGTAATAGGAAAAAGTATTGATAAATTTAATGCGTTAAAAGAAGTAGCCATATCTTCTGATAATCTTTTTTTTGAAGAAAGGGATTTATCGCTAAGTGATGATTTGGATAAATTCGTATTGCAAATAGCAAAACAATACGGTAAATTAAAGGGTATGGTTTTGTGTGCGGGGGTGCTTGAAATACTCCCTTTAAATGCTAATAGTTTGGAAAAAAGTAAAAACCTTTTTGAAATCAACTATTTCTCCGGGATGCAACTAATCAAAGGCTTTTGTGATAAAAGAGCAAACGTAAGTGAAGATTGTTCTATCGTATGGGTATCATCCGTAGCATCTTTGAGGGGTTATTCAAGCTTGAGTACATATAGTGCATCTAAAGGCGCTATAAATTCTGCCGTCAAATCACTAGCCCCTGAAATAGCTAAAACAAATATAAGAATAAACGCATTGCTTCCAGGGTTTGTCAAAACCGAGATGATAGACAAACATAAAGATGTCTATAACGATGAATTTATAAATATGATGGAAGGGGCTTATCCTTTGGGTGTGGGTGAAGTTGATGACGTGGTCAAACCTATATTGTTTTTATTGTCCGATGATTCGAGATGGATAACAGGTACTAATATGGTCGTTGACGGCGGAGGAAGTATTTGAAAGAGATATTGATATGCGGAAGCGGTGAATTTGCCAGAGAAGTTTACTGGTGGGTAAAACAAGCCAATAAAGCATTAAATATCAATTTCAAAGGTTTTTTGGATAAAAATGGGGATAGTTTGGTTAAGTATAATTTGTCCTCATTTTACATATCGAGTGAAGATAACTATACCTTTTGTGATAATGAGTATGTCATAGTAGCTATTGCAAATACACATATTAGAAAAAAAGTTTTTGATAATTTACAAGGAAGGGGTATTAAATTTTATAATTTTATACACCCAAGTGCTATAATAGGCGGTAGTATAGAAATGGGAGAGGGTAATATCGTATGCCCGAACAGTGTTTTTACAACGGATATAGAAATAGGCAACGGAAATATTTTTAATATAAACGTAACCGTAGGTCACGATGTAAAAATAGGTTCTTTTAATACTTTTAATTCCCACTGTGATATTACGGGTAATGTACAAATCGGAAATATGAACTATAGCGGTTCGAGGGTTAGTTTTTTGCCATATTGTAAAATCGGCGATAATAACCAAATATCTGCAGGTAGCGTAGTGTATAAAGGGGTAAAGAACAACTCTATATTACTAGGAAATCCTGCAAAAATAATCGGTGATAATTTATAGGAGAATGAAGTAAATGTCAAAAGTTTTTATTATAGCTGAGGCCGGAGTAAATCATAACGGTTCATTGGAACTCGCAAAGAAATTGGTTGATGTAGCCGTGGAAGCAAAAGCAAATGCGGTTAAATTTCAAACTTTTAAAGCTAGTCTAGGCGTATCAAAATTTGCGCCTAAAGCCGAGTATCAGATAGAAACTACGAGCAAAGATGAATCTCAACTTGATATGGTAAGAAAACTTGAATTAACGGAAGAGATGCATGAAGAGTTAATCAAATACTGTGCGGAAAAAAATATTATGTTTTTATCGACACCGTTTGATTTGTATAGTGTTGATTTACTTGCTTCTTACGGGCTTGATATTTTTAAAATACCAAGCGGAGAGATAACAAATTTACCTTATTTAAGAAAAATAGGACAATTAAAGAAAAAAATAATACTTTCAACAGGTATGGCAAATCTCGGTGAGATTGAGAGTGCCGTTGATATTTTAACTACGGCCGGTACAAACAAAGATGACATTACTCTACTTCATGTAACAACACAATATCCAACTCCTATGGAAGATGTAAATTTAAAGGCAATGGTTACCATAGGAAATGCATTTGGTATGAAATACGGTTATAGTGACCATACTTTGGGTATAGAAATTCCTATAGCAGCAGTTGCACTAGGTGCTTGTGTGATAGAAAAACATTTTACGTTGGATTGTAATATGGAAGGACCTGACCATCGGGCAAGTTTAAATCCTCAAGGGCTCAAGGATATGGTAAGTGCCATAAGAAATATTGAGTTAGCTCTTGGGGACGGTATCAAAAAAGTAAGTCCAAGTGAATATAAAAATCTAGCTATAGCAAGAAAAAGTATAGTTGCAAAACAAAATATAAAAGCCGGTGAAGTTTTTACGCAAGACAATATTATCGTAAAAAGACCGGGAACCGGAATAAGTGCCATGAGATGGGATGAAATAATAGGTACAAAAGCTTCACGTGATTATGTTGAAGATGAATTAATATAAAAATAGGTAAAAATACAAAATGGATAAAGCTTTATGGATATTAGGTAGAAACAACCCTCTATTGGAAAATGATATTTTAAAATATGAAAATGATATTAGGAATATTGTCGGTAACTCTTCTTTTTTGGTAATAGGTGGAGCGGGAAGTATCGGTCAGGCAGTGACAAAAGAGATATTTAAAAGAAATCCTAAGAAATTGCATGTCGTAGATATATCAGAAAACAATATGGTTGAGCTTGTAAGAGATATAAGAAGCAGTTTTGGATATATTGATGGAGACTTTGCTACCTTTGCTATTGATGTGGGAAGCGTAGAGTATGATGCTTTTATAAAATCTGACGGGAAATATGATTATGTACTAAATCTTTCTGCTTTGAAACATGTACGAAGCGAAAAAGACCCTTTTACATTGATGAGGATGATTGATACGAATATTCTAAATACGGATAAGACATTGCAACAATCTATTGACAAAGGTACCAAGAAATATTTTTGTGTAAGTACGGATAAAGCAGCAAATCCCGTCAATATGATGGGGGCTAGTAAGAGAATTATGGAAATGTTTGTCATGAGGAAGTCTAAACAAATAGATGTCTCTATGGCTAGATTTGCCAATGTGGCTTTTAGTGACGGTTCGCTTCTTCATGGTTTTAATCAAAGGCTTGAAAAACGGCAACCGATAGTCGCCCCAAATGATATTAAAAGATATTTCGTGACACCGCAAGAAAGCGGGGAATTATGTCTTATGAGTTGTATATTCGGAGATAATAGAGATATATTTTTTCCAAAACTTAGTGAGGAATTGCATCTTATTACATTCGCCGATATTGCTGTGAAATATCTACACAATAAAGGTTATGAACCATACTTATGCAAAGATGAAGATGAGGCAAGAGAGTTCTTTACTAAGCACTCAAAACTTAACACTCAGCACCCTAAAAAATGGCCATGTTTATTTACTATTAGTGATACTACCGGAGAAAAAGACTTTGAAGAGTTTTATACGGATGCCGAAATTTTGGATATGGATAGATTTGTAAATATCGGGATTATAAAAAATGAAGCTTTATTTGACGAAGAAAAGTTAAATCATTTTGAAAAGACTATTAACAATTTTAAATCAAATTTATCTTGGACAAAAGATGATATTATTAAAGAGTTTTTTGAGATGATTCCTGATTTTGGGCATAAAGAAACGGGGAGATATCTCGATGGTAAAATGTGAGAATCGAAAAGAAAAAGAAAACTGCTATTTGAGGCAAGGAGAGATGTGCTTCGGCATCGCTGGGGGATATTTATGCAAAAGATAGTTGATTTTATTAAAGAAATTTTTAAAACAGATGGATTTATACCACTACATGAACCAAGATTTATAGGAAATGAAAAAAAATATCTTAATGATTGTATCGATAGCACATTCGTATCAAGTGTAGGTAAATATGTGGATACCTTTGAAACGGAGTTTGCAAAATATGTAGGGAGTAAATATGCAATAGTCACAGTAAATGGCACAGCTGCACTTCATATAGCATTACTTTTATCTGATGTAAAAAACGGTGATGAGGTTATTACGCAACCGTTGACTTTTATTGCAACGGTAAATGCTATAAGCTATTGTGGTGCTAGACCTATTTTTGTGGATGTTGATTTGGACATTATGGGACTTAGCCCTCTTTCTATGAAAAAGTTTTTAGAAGAAAACTGTGAAATCAAAAATAACCGATGTATAAATAAAACTACAAAAAACATTATTAAAGCTTGTGTGCCTATGCATACTTTTGGGCATCCTTGTAAAATAGATGAGATTAAAAATATTTGTGATGAGTGGTTTATTGCTTTGGTGGAAGATAGTGCAGAATCAGTCGGTAGCCACTTCAATGGAAAGCATACGGGAACTTTCGGGAAATTCGGAGTATTTAGTTTTAACGGCAATAAAATAATAACAAGCGGTGGTGGCGGAGTCATAGTTACTGATAATGAAATCCTAGCAAAAAAGGCAAAACATATTACAACGACGGCTAAAATACCACACCCTTACGAGTATGTTCATGATGAAGTGGGTTATAATTATAGACTTCCGAATATTAATGCCGCTTTGCTTGTTGCACAATTAGAACAATTGGATACTTTTATTGATAAAAAAAGAGTTCTAGCAAAGATTTATGATGAGTTTTTCTCAAAAGAAAACGGGATTAAGTTTATAAAAGAACCTAACAATGCAAGGTCTAATTATTGGCTTCAAGCAATTTTGCTTCCAAACTCCATAGCAAGAGACGAGTTTTTGGAATTTACAAATACTAATGGAGTTATGACAAGACCTATTTGGAAACTTATGAGTGAATTGGATATGTATAAAAACTGCCAAAAAACATCGTTGGATAATGCAAAATATCTTGAAGAAAGGGTAGTAAATATTCCAAGTAGCGTAATCATATAAAATAAGAAGTTAAAATATTTATTGTACTTAGGGTATAATTGAAAATTATAAATTGATAAAGAGGGAAGATGGCAGTTAAAATTTGTGTAATCACCGGTTCTCGTGCTGAATATGGACTTCTTTATTGGCTACTTAAAGAGATAGTAGCAGATGATTACTTTGAATTACAACTTATCGTAACCGGTATGCATTTAAGTCCTGAATTCGGGCTTACTTATAAAATCATTGAAGAAGAATTTAAAATATCCAAGAAAATAGAGATTCTTTTATCCTCAGATACCCCTGTGGGAATATCCAAATCAATGGGACTTGCCAATATAGCGTTTGCAGAAAGTTATGATGAATTAAAGCCTGATATGATAGTTGTACTCGGGGATAGATATGAAATATTCTCAGCAGTTAGTATGGCAATGATAGCTCAAATACCTATAGTACATATTGCAGGTGGAGAGACTACGGAGAGTGCCTTTGATGAATCCATAAGACATAGTATCACAAAAATGGCTCACTTGCATTTTACGACCACGCAAGAGTATCGAAATAGAGTAATACAGCTAGGAGAGTCTCCTGATAAGGTTTTCAATGTCGGAAGTCTTGGCATAGAAAATATAAAAAGATTAAAATTACTTAGTAGAAGTGATTTTGAGGAATCTATAAATTTTAAATTAAATAAGAAAAACCTTTTGGTTACCTATCACCCCGTAACTTTGGAAAAAGATACCGCAAAAGGGCAGTTCCAAGCTATTTTAGATGTACTTGATGAACTAAAAGATACCAATATAATATTTACAAAGTCAAATAGCGATACCTACGGAAGAGTTATAAATCAAATGTGTGAAGAGTACGTAAAAATAAATTCATCAAAAAGTATATGTTTTGAATCTTTGGGACAATTAAGGTATTTGAGTGCGTTGCAATATGTGGATGCAGTAGTCGGAAATAGTTCTAGTGGTATAGCTGAAGCACCTAGTTTCGGTATCGGTACTATTAATATAGGGGATAGACAAAAGGGTAGAATAAAAGTATCAAGTATTATTGATTGTGAACCTACTCAAGAGAGTATCCGTAAAGCTTTTCAAAAACTTTATAGTGACGAGTTCCAAAATAATTTATCCAATATACAAAATCTTTACGGAGACGGTATCGTGAGCAAAAAAATATTACAAACTATTAAATCTACAAATTTTGAGAATATACTGAAGAAAAAATTTTATGATATAGGATTGGCAAATGAAGTTATTGAGTGATATAAAGCTAAGCAATACATCTACTATTAAAGAGGCTTTGTCAATAATCGATAAGGGTTCTATGCAAATCGCTATTGTCGTAGATGACGACAATAAATTAATCGGTACTTTAACTGACGGAGACATTAGAAGAGGTTTATTAAAAGGGTTATCCCTTGATAGTTCAATAGAAACAATCATATTTAGAACACCGACGGTTGCGAATATTAATGAAGCCAAAGAAGAAATCCTCAAAAAAGCTATCGCTAAAAAACTACTCCAAATCCCTATTGTGGACATGGAAAATAGAGTTATAGGGATAAAAAGGATTGAAGAACTCGTAAAAGCCTCCATAAAACAAAACAAGGTAGTTTTAATGGTCGGAGGACTTGGTACGCGACTTAGACCACTGACCGAGGATATGCCAAAACCGATGTTAAAAGTCGGGAATAAGCCAATTTTACAAACTATTATCGAGAAGTTTGCCGAATATGGATTTATTAATTTTATTTTATGCGTTAACTACAAATCCGATATTATAAAAGAGTATTTCGGAGACGGTAGTTCCTTTGGAGTAAATATAGAATATGTATTTGAAAAGGAGAGAATGGGGACTGCCGGAGCTTTAAGTTTATTACAAGAGTGTCTGAATGAGCCGTTTTTCGTCATGAACGGAGATTTGCTAACAAATGTTAATTTTGAGCTATTACGAGACTATCATGCATATGCCAAATCGGATGCTACGATGTGTGTCAGGGAATATACTTTCCAAGTGCCTTACGGGGTGGTAAATATAAAAAACGATGACATCTTATCTATAGAAGAAAAACCGTCTTATAAGTCTTTTATTAGTGCAGGTATATATATGTTATCGCCGAATATATTAGAACAAATACCAAAAAACGAATATTTCGATATGCCGACGTTATTTGAACTACTTATCAAAAATAATAAAACCGTTAAATCTTTTCCTGTATATGATTATTGGATAGATATTGGACGAATTGATGATTATGATAAGGCAAATTTAGATTATAGTAGATTGATAAATGTATAAACATAAAAGTTTTTTGGCAGTTATTCTTGCACGTGGTGGGAGTAAAAGACTTCCTAGAAAAAATGTTCTGGATTTTTGCGGTAAACCTCTTATATCTTGGAGTATTGAGGCGTGTTTGAATAGTAAATATATCGATAAGGTATTGGTATCAAGCGATGATGAAGAGATTCTTCAAATCTCAAAAGAATACGATGCTGATATTATCGAGCGACCGCCTGAACTAGCTAGTGATACATCACTTAGTTTTGATGCTCTAAGTCATGCTTTATCTTATAATGACAAGTTTGACTATGTGGTAATGATTCAACCCACTTCACCGCTAAGACAAAGCAAACATATAGATGAGGCTATAGAGTATTTATTTGATAAAAATGCCTACTCTGTGGTATCCGTTTGTGAAGCGGAACATAGCCCGTTGTGGAGTAATACTTTGCCGTCTGATTTGGATATGTCAAATTTCCTACCAAATATAGCAACAGGTAAAAGAAGTCAAGATTTACCGAAGTTTTATAGACTAAACGGAGCTATTTATATTTGTGAAAAAGATGCCCTGCTGTCGCAAAAAACTTTTTTCCTCAAAGATAAAGTTTATGCCTATGTTATGGATAAAAAGCATAGTGTTGATATAGATGATGAGCTTGATTTTAAATTTGCTCAGATTTTATGCAATGAAAGTTTAAGAAATGGTTAAGATGATTTTTAGACTATATTATGTATAATCTAACGTTAAATATATAATTAGGATTTTAAATTGATTATACCGAAAAGAGATGCAAAAAGTTACGGTGCTGTTCATATAGATTATTTTTTGACGTTTGTAGGGTTTTGTAAAAAAGTTTCAAGCGATGAAATACAAAGTATAGATGTATTTATTGACGGAAATAAGATAGATACTATCGTTTGTGACAAAACTATAGACAAGGTATCTCAAATATATGATATAGAAGGTCACGGTTTTGAGTATGATTTACCCGAAGTGTATTTTGATAAAAGACATTTACTAAGCTTTAGATGCAGTGATAGCGGTGAAGAACTTGTAAACTCTCCTATAAGCACGATTTGCAAAAATGATGAGAAGTTTAATGAATATAAATTTGCTAATTTTTTGAGTAGAAAATCGGCTACTTCAAAAACTTTTTTTAATATATCTAGTGCAAAACCTTTAATAGCCGTTATAGTCAATGTTGAACTACTTTCCGATAATAGTTTTCTTCAATATCTAAATGATATTTTAGGAATTTCGTCAAAAATGGATATAGGAGTTTGTTTTTATTATTTTAATCATACCGAAAAGAGTTTATTAGAAAAGAAATTTCCTAATTATCGGTCAAAAATCATTTCAACACCTGAAGATATAGCACAAGAAACTTATGTTGTAGTTACATCTGTGAATTTTTATGCTTGGAAAGGTGTGGTTAAGTTTTTTAATACTAAAGCTAATGTGATACCGTTGATATTTGATAATGCTCATCATAAGTTAAAAGTTAAAGACATAAAAACACTTGATATCGGTGAACTAACGAATTACGGTTTTTCTGAAGATGAGATAATGGCATCTGATTATAACTTGTATAAACTTTTGTTTTTGAAAACTACTTATAAGTTTAATGACGATGAGAATTATTATAATTTAATGATAGCGGCAGTTAATGAAATGTTTAGTGATGATAGTTTTAAATTACGTTTACGAAAAATTATAGGATTTGAATGCAAGGATTTTTAAACACTTATATACGAAACCTTCAAAATTTGTTGAGCAAAGTTGATGTTTCATTGATTGAACAAGTTATCTATGCTATAGAAAAAACGATTGAAAATAAGGCTCAAATATATGTTCTTGGCAATGGCGGTAGTTCAGCTACAGCGTCTCATATGGTAAAT
>DYJR01000030.1 GCA_020723015.1 Arcobacter nitrofigilis | reverse complement strand
TTTCTTATTTCAAAGACAACTTAAAAAATTGCACTTCAGATTTAAATTTTGGATTACCCCGTATTAAAATTTAAGAGCTAAACCGGCTGTGTATTTACGACCTTCATTAACCGTAATAGATAAATCTTCTGCATTGAATGCACCATCATCATTTCTATCTCCACTTGATCTAGCGGTATTGTAATAGAATTTATCGAATACGTTATCAACCCTTGCAAATAGTGTTAAATCATAACTATTTAGTTTTGTTTTGTAGGTTGCTAAAAGGTTTAACGTAGTCACATTATCAATTTTAATTTGATTTAAATCATCTGCAAAATAACTAGCTTTATAGTTTATTTCAGGAGAAAGTGTTAATTTAGGCGTAATTTTGTAATCAAATAAAACATTCAATGTATGCTTAGGAGTTCTAGGTATATAATTGCCGGTTACGTCAAAGAAAGACAATGTTGTAGTATCTGGATTTCCATCTAAATCTATTGCAAAGTTTTTGTAATCCGTATATTTAGCCCTTAGGTAAGTATATGCAATGTTGTATGATAAATCTTTAGTGATATTGTCATTTAAAGCAAGTTCAATCCCCTCATGTCTTGCTCCACCTATATTATCCCACATATCGGTAAAAGTACTTGTGCTACCGCCGTAGTTACCTGATGTTTTCATAATAAATTCTTTTCTATCAAGTCTAAAAATAGATGCTTCGTAAAACATAGTATTTAGATATCCACGAGTTCCTATTTCATAGTTTCTAGATTGTTCTTCTTTCAAATCAGGATTACTTTCGGTATTACCCCATGCACTTACATCTCCGGCAAACAGTTGGCTTATAGTAGGTGCCCTAAAACCTGTAGAATAGTTTGCAAATAATGTTTGTTTGTCATTTAAATCATAATTTGTTCCTACTCTATAAGAATATACGTTGAAATCTTTTTTTAGTTTTAAGTCGGTAAGTTGATTTAGATAGTCAAGCTTGATAGTATCATATCTCAAGTTCAATGTAGCACTTAATTTATCGTTTAACTGATGTTTGTATTCGCCGTATATTGCATATACGTTTTCGTTTGTTTTGTCTTGGCTTTTTGTATCTCCCTCATAATATATAGGAGCCCAACCAGCTGTACTTGTTTTATATGTAACCCTATTTGTAGTTTTGTTTTTATATACATTGTCTCTCAAATCTAAACCCAAAAGTGTTGCAAAGCTTTCGCTTGATGTTCTATATTCTGTTTTTAGACCTGCTTGAGTTTGTTCATAGAAATTATTTGTTGTATAGTCCTCATCCGTATATGTTCCAAGCGCACCTGTTGCACCTCTTGTTTGAGGAGATGACCAATAGTATGTATCATCGGTATAAACATACCCGTTAACCAATAAATTGGAATTGTTTTCAAAATCTTTTGAATAAGTTGCAAATGCTTTGAGTAGTTCTACATCATACATTCTTGTATAGTCTCTACTGTCCATATCTCCGTCAAAAATACTTTCAGGATTTGTTGCCGCCTCGGTAGCTCCACCCACCGTACCGTGAGAATCTTTTTTACGTTTTGAGTATTCCGTTCCGAAACTAATATCAGAGGTGTCATCTATATAATATTGAATTTTACCGTTAAAATATTTTGCACTATACTCGGAATCTTCATAATATCCGTCTGCTTTTCTTTCACTTCCTTGAACATGAAAGCTCAACTTGTCATTAGCATACCCTGTTCTTGCAAGAAGTTTTTGATACCCAAAGCTTCCACGCTCTATAGTAGCAAAATTGTGTGCATATTTTGCACCCCTTTTTGTAGTGATTATAACGGCACCGCTTAGAGCATCATCTCCGAAAAGATAACTCGCTCCACCTTTTATAACTTTTATTGATTCAATATTATCTAGGTCAATATTAACCGCACCTGTTCTCTCAAAAACCGGAACACCGTCTATAACTACGGCAACACCGGGTTTTTCCCCATATACATTTGGTTTTCTAAGCCTCTTATATGTATTTTTAGTGAGTCACCGCTTTTCACTTCTGAAGTAATTCCAGGTATTTGCTGCAACATTTGCTGAATATTTTCCACATGTGATTCGTCTATTTTTTCTCCTGAAATACTAGCTACGCTTGACACTTCGGTTTTATTTGACATAAACTTATCATCAATAGTCGATGATTCTACGTTTATTAATCCAAGATTTTCATTTGCATTTGCACCGTTTACTATACCGACCAAAAGACAGGCGAGTAGAGCTTTATTTGTAGATATTTTCATTTTTCCCCTTTAGTTATGTAAAAAATTTGTAGTATTTTGTCATATTAGTGTTAATTTAGTGTTAAGTATTAATGTATTAGTTTAAGTTTATTAATATTTATATATTTTTAACTTCTTTTAATTATTAAAGTATTAGAATTTAGAATAATTATTTTAGAAGGAGTGGATTATGAAAAAGATTTCTTTTGCAGTTTTAAGTGTATTGTTTGGGAGTAGTTTGTATGCCGTTGATTATTCTTCAATGAGCTACGAATAATTAGAGGCACTAAAAGGGACTATTCCTGTTGAACAAAGAAATGAGTTTCAAGAAGCTATGCGTAATAAAAAACAAAATGAAGGTGGTCAAAGAAAAGGCATGATGTAAATAGAGTGCTAGAATTTAATTATTATATAAAGACGACTGTATAAATAATATACAGTTGTCTTTTCATAAATGTTGATTTTTTGTGTATAATCTACTTCAAATTACGAAATAAGGGGTTTTAGTGTTTAATAATATGCAAAATTCAAATGAAACCGAATATTCAAAAGAGTTTTTTGTATTTTATGAGATAGCATTAAGGCTGCTCGATTTAAATAACTACCAAGATTCCATTTCAAAATCCCTTAGAATCTTAAAAGATAGCTTCAAATTCAAAAAATGTGAAATTTATGTGCCGGATGATGATGATTTAAAACTTTTCGCATCTTCCGATCAAGACATAGAGCCGACTTTTAAAGAGTTTAGAGAAGCACGTATTTTAGCTCAAAAAAGTCAAGAAAGAATAGTTGTGGATAACCAATACAACGATATGGTATTTTTTGATAAATCTAAAAACGTAGATATTGAAAATATAATATATTTGGCTATACCTCTCATCCATAAAGGTGATGTTATAGGTATTTTTACCACATATTTTTATGAAAATAGTGAAAATATGTCTATTAAAAAAATTAATTTTGTTGATTATATAACTACTCTTTATCGGTATGCTATTTTTTCAAATCTTGAAAAAGATTATAAAGTGGGTAAGTTTCAAGAACTAAAGCAATATTATGAAAAAGAGTTTGATTTGAGTTATTATGATATGCAAAGTTGTGTATTTATAGATGAATCAATGAAAAATTTAAAAAATAACGTAATAAAATTAGCTCCAAATGATATTAGGGTACTTATAAAGGGTGAAATAGGGACGGAAAAACTCTCTATTGCTACTATGATTCATAAATTAAGTCACAGGCAAAATAAACCTTTTGTTATATTAAACTCAAATATCTATGATGACAGGGATTTAGAGGTTGAGCTTTTTGGAAATAAAAAACAAACTAATAAGATGAGTAAAGATTTCAAAATGGGTAAGCTAGAACTTGCCAACGGCGGAACTCTTATTATAGAAGATATTGAAAAATTACCTATGTTTATCCAAAAAAATTAGTTGTTGTTTTAAAATATAGTGAACATAAAAACCAGTTTTCTTCAAAATATAGCGTAAGAATTATTGCTACCACGTCTGCTGAGCTTGAAGAAGCTATTTTAAACGGTACTTTTTATAGTGAGCTTTATACAATTTTAAATTTACTTACCGCGGAAGTACCTCCTTTGAGAAAAAGAGGTGAAGATATACCTTATTTTATAAATACTATGATTGACAAATTTAATATTATGTACGGTAAAAACGTAGTATTAAGTGATGATGCTTTGGAATTTCTGAAAATTTACCCATATAAGGGAAATATAAAAGAACTTGAATGTTGTATGGAAAAGATAATATCTGTTTCGTCAAAATCGATTATTACAAAAAGTGATATTTTACTGACTAGCAGCATGATAGGAGATGAGGAACAGCAAAAAGAATATAAAAATATCTTTATATCAGGCAAAACACTAGAAGAACTTGAAAAAGAGGCTATTTTAAACGCACTTATAAAAACAAACTATAACCAAACGGAAGCTGCAAAACGTTTAGGAATAACTCTTAGACAAATAGGATATAAAATCAAGAAATATGAGCTTATATAAGTAACTTATAACCACTTTTTTGTAATAATCAAGAAAAATTAAAAAGAAGTGATTATGTCAAAAATATCCTATTTAGAAGCTATCGATAAAATTAAATCTCTTAATATCGATACAAGTACAAAAAAAGTTTTTTTATCTGACGGTTTAGGTAAGATACTTGCTTGTGATATTAAAGCTTCAGTCGATTCACCGGCTTATCCTACGGCAGCAATGGACGGTTATGCTATCAAACTTCAAAACAATCAAAACACGGACGAATTTGAGCTTATTGATTATTCTCCTGCGGGTAGCGTAGTATCAAGTGAAGTCCGCAATAATACTTGCATCAAAACATTTACCGGTTCTTTAATGCCAAAAGGTTCAGATACTTTGGTTCCTATCGAAAATGTCGAATTAAATGAAAATAAAGTATACATAAAACAAAAAGTTCCGTGTGGCTTTGCCGTAATGAAAGTAGGGGAGAACTATACAAAAGATGAGATTTTGATACCTAAGGGAACAAAAATAGATTTTGCAGAAATAGGTGTAATGGCTAGTCTTAATATAGTATTTGTGGAAGTTTACGAGTCTCCGAAAGTTGCTATTTGTGCCACCGGAAGTGAGATACTTGATTTGGGTGAAGAAAAACAAAATGAATCACAAATAAGAAGTTCAAATCATTTGACTATAGAAGCTTTGGCTAAAAAATACGGATGTGATACATTACAACTTGGACTCGTTAAAGATGATAAAGAATCGATATTGAAGGCTTTTGAAAACGGTTTAAATACTTCAGATATTTTAGTAACAACAGGTGGAGTAAGTGTAGGGGACTTTGATTTTGTAAAGGATATAGTTATAGACAAGCTAGGTGCTACCGTAATTTTTAAAGGTGTAGAAATTAAACCTGGACAGCATGTTATAGTTGCTCAAGTAGGTAATAAGTTTATTTGTTCATTACCTGGATTTGCATATAGTAGTACCGTGTGTTTTATGTTATTTTGCTTACCTATAATATTTGGTTTTAGAGGCAATAATGAAACTCTCGAAAAAGTTAAAGCAATAGCAAAAAGCGAGTATAAAAATCATACGCAAAAAACAATTTTTACCGCATCTAATTTAACATATACAGATATGCGCTATGAAATCGATACTTTTAACAAAAAAAGCGGTACAAGTGCTATTTTAACCAATCTTTTGGGCAACAGTGCTTTGGCGATTATAGAACCGAATACATCATATAAAATAGGTGATTTTGTAGATACTATTATTTTATAATAACACCTGCAAAAAAATCATTGATATTGCACTCTAATATATATGCAATTTTGTATAAATGTGTTAGATTAAAGTGTTGTTTATTATGATAAATTTCTGCTTGGGATACGAGACCTACAGATTTGTGTCCCATCAGTTTAGCTAATTTTAGTTGTGAATAACCTCTCTCTTCTCTTAATCTTTTTACGTTTGTACCAACGGTTTTATGGAAATCATCTATAGCATTGATATTTATCTCATCCGTGTTTTTATCCATACAACCTCTTTAATAAATAATTTATCTAATGGTAAAGTATATTATGATAGAATAATTTTATCAACTAGTTATTACTAGTTGAATAAATAAAGGTTATTTATGAAGATATTAATTATTGACGAATATGTAGCTCTAGTAAAGGTACTCCAAGAGTATATTAATAAGAATTATTCTTTTATAAAAGTTGATACTCTCAGTGACATTAAACACATAAAGAGTTGCTTTCATAATACCCACAAGGGTTATGATATCGTAGTTATTAATTTCGGTAGTTTTAATAATAACAAACTGCTTGATGATGTTTTGAAATTTAATCCAAAGCAAAGAATAGTCATCATAAGTTCTGATTCAAAATGCACCGATAGTATTAGTTGTGAACACTGCGTAAAGAATTACAATAAAGTAAGGCTCATTCCTCCGTTTGGAATGTATAGCTTGATAGATTATATAGTAAGGAATGAAGGGCAAGAATACCCTCATTATAAACACTGTGATAATTTCAAGTTTTTGGTATAATTTGTTTATCTAGCTAGTTTTTTTTAGCGGATATTTTATAACGTATTCTCTCATCAAAGGAGGAACGTCAAGGTACTTATCATCATCTTTCGAAATCATTATGGTTAAATGTTCTTTATCTTCTTCCACTTGATGTTGAGCGTTATTTCTCGGTTCTTTTGATTCAAAACCTGTTGCGACTATAGTTATTTTTACTTCGTCACGTTCTAGCGTGTCATCTGTAGTAGTACCGAAAATTACATCTGCGCTTCCGCTTTCTATATTGTCATACAGTCTTGTCATAACATCGTTTATTGAAAACAACGAAACTTGAGGGTGAACATTAAAATGTATCAAAATACCTCTTGCACTGCTTAGTGACATTTTATCTAGTAAAGGTGACTCTATGGCATCGTCAAGGGCTCGAATGGCAGCATCTTCACCTTTTGCACGTCCGACACCCATAAGTGCCATACCTTTGTGCTGCATTATTTTTTTAATGTCTGCAAAGTCAACGTTTATATCGTTATTACCAGGGTTTAGTATAACTTCACTCATACCGCTAACGGCTTGAAATAGTATATTATCCACCAGTTTGAAAGCATCTTTCATACCTATATCTCTATCGACTATTTCCAAAAGTCTGTCATTTGGTATAATTATGATTGAGTCACTTACTTTTTTTAGTTCTTCAAGTCCAAGATTTGCAAGTCCCGCTCTTTTTTTTCCTTCCCAACTAAAAGGTTTGGTTACTACTGTAACGGTCAAAGCACCAACTTCTTTAGCAGCTTTTACTATAATAGGAGCAGCTCCCGTACCTGTTCCTCCGCCAAGTCCGGCAGCGATAAAAACAATATCCGAACCCTCAAACGTATTTCTTATATCTTCGTAGTTTTCTACGGCAGAATCACGACCTATTTCAGGCTCCATACCTGCACCCCAGCCTTTTGTAAGCTTAGTACCTAGCTGTATCTTTTTAGGAGCTTTTGATACTTGTAGTGCTTGAAAATCCGTATTTGCAACTATCAGGTCTATTTTATAACTACCTTCGTTTATCATGTGGTTTATCATATTACAACCACCGCCACCTACACCTACGACAGATATTTTTACTAAATTTTCACCTAAAACCTTTGTAGGTAAATCAACTTTTATGCTAGTCGGGTCAAATAAATTATCCATTAAAACCACTCCAATACTTTATTCCACGCTTTAGAAAGCGGATTTGTGTTATTTTTTGTTAAATTTGAAAGTTCCGTCAAATCACCCTTTGAAGGTTTTATATTTTTTGTATTATTCATAATAGGAATTTCTTGTTTAGGTTGCGGTTGATGTTTGATTGAATAAGGTTTTCTAAGCCTTTTGTTTGAATCAAGCTCAAATGCGGGATTTAAATCAAGTCCATAAAGTAATAAACCTACAGTTGTAGCCATCATAGGATTATCAAAATCCAAATAACCGTTTTTGATATTCTTAGGGTTTGTTACTTTGATAGGTATATTTCCAAAAATCATTGAAGCTAACTCTTCTATGCCTTCAAGCTTACTCATGCCTCCCGTTAATATTATACCTGTTCCCAATTTGTCTATTAGTCCGCTAGATTTTAGTTTGTTTGCTAAAAATATTAGTGTTTCTTCAACACGTGCATGTATAATAGTTTGAATCATGTCTATAGATACTTCTTTTGTTTCTAGTTCGTTACCTATTAACGGAACTTGTACTTTTTTAATACTATTTTCATCGCTTTCATCTATCGGAAGTAAAGAACCGTATTTGATTTTAACGGTTTCCGCAGCTAAAGGAGGAGTATATAGCATGATAGATAAGTCATTAGTAACGCTTAATGAACCTATAGGTAAGAAATCACTATATATTATAGAATTACCTTTATATATTATCAAATCGCTCGTACTGCTTCCCATATCTATAACGGCAACACCGAATTTCTTTTGTTCATCGTTCATCGTTGCCAAAGAAGCTGCATAACCGTGAAGTACAAACGTACTATTTTCTATACCGGCAACTTTTAATGCACTTTTTACGTTTGTGATAGCCGTTTTTTTAGCTGTTACTATATATACGTTTACCTCAAGTCTTGATGCATTCATATTTAAAGGGTTTGAGAATTCACTGTCATCTACTTTGAATGAAATAGGAAATACGTGTATAGCCTCATAATCAGGAACAATATTTGCGTTATAATGAGCCATTTGCATTACTTGGTTAATCTCTTTTTCCGTAATTATTCCGTTTGGTATATTTACGGCACCTTTTGAGATTATATTCTTTGTAGAAGCTGCCGAAAATGATATATATACTTCATCTATAGTGGCTTCAGCACTTTTTTTTGCATCCTCTACGGATAATCTTATAATATCGCCGACATTTTGAATATCGGTGATAAGTCCTTTTTCTATTCCGCTAGTTTGATTATTTCCTACGCCAAGAATATTGATTCTATTATCGAAATCATTTCTTGCAACAACGGTTACAATGTTTGTTGTCCCTATGTCTATTGCTAATATTGTCTTATTCAAGCTATATTCCTTTATTTCATGTAAGATATTACTTTATATTTTTGTTCTAGTATTTCTAAAAGCTTTGAAAACATTTCTTTTTTCTTAATATCAAGTACAGTATTGGATACTATGAGATCTTTTGAATTATTGTAAACACCGAGCTCTGAAGTTGATACTCTATAAGCTACGACCTTATCTTGTAACTCTACGAAACCTGATTTTTCTTTTGATGAGAATAATTTAGTTAAAAACTCATTTGCTTCATCTGCCCTAAGTCCGTTTATATTTTCTATAGATTCTCTACTTACCAACCCTATATTTTCTAAATTATTGTTTTCGATAACCTCTTTAGCTTTTGCTACAAGAGCCTTTTTTGACATTTGTGCATGATAATCTTTTGTTGCTAAATCTTTTGCATTTTCAAATTCTAAAGACTTGGGTTGATTTGTATTAATAAGTTTTATAATCACATAACCGTCACCTATAATAAAAGGTTTCGCAACATCTCCTGTTTTTAGCGATGAAATCTCTTTTATATATTGCGACATATTTTTATCATCTTGTGCTATATTGATGTTCTTTTGGAATTCAATTTCACCTTTTTTTAAAGATAAATAAGTTTTAAGAGCACTGTTTTTTGTTTGTTCCAAATTAAAGGCATTTTGAATATCACTTTTTGCTTCATCAAATGTTTTTATCTTACCGTCGTCAAACTTGTAATCAAGTCTAGTTTTTTCATAAAATTCTTTTAGTTCACTGTCTGTTGCTTGCATGTGATTATTCGGGACTTCATACACTGCCACGTCATAAGATAATTTTGATAGATAGTTTTGTTTGTTTGACTCCCAGAATTTGATAAGCTCATCATTATTAATCTCTACGGATATATCTTTCGCTGTTAATATTTTAATACTAACGTTATCTTTCATAAAAATCAAACCACCGATATCTTCAATTTCAGATTGAGAATTGCTGATTTGAAACATATTTTGAACTTTATCCACTATTAAATCATTTTGAAGCATTTTTTCAAATTCTACAGGCGTTATTCTATTTTGTTTTAATACAAATAAATATTGTTCTTTGTCGAATTTACCGTCTTTTTGAAATGATTGTATAGTTACAAGCGTTTTTGCAACTTCCTCATCGGTAACAATTACCCCTATATCATCGGCAAAAGATAATATTAGGTATTTTTGAATAAGTGTTTGGAGCGCCATTGCTTCTAGACCGAATTGTTTTGCAAGTTCTTGATTGAACTTATCGCCGAATATTGAAGAATATTGCGAATATAAGTTACTATATTCTCTTTGTAGTTCACTCATTGCTATCTCTTTTTTGCCGACTTTAGCTACCGTACCTTCCGTTTTACCGAAATCATAGGCTCCCCAGCCGACGAAACCCGCCCCGATAAAAGCTATCGTACTTATCCAAATAGTAATAACTAACCATTTTTTATGTCTTTGCATCCATTCAATCATCTAAAACCTCTTATTAATCCTTTAAAATTAGCATATTATACTTATTTATTGCTTTTGTGTAGGTAAGTTGGCCTTAACCCAATCATAAACAAAACCGTTTTTTACGTTATATACGTTAGAAAAACCGTTCTTTGCCAAAAGATTTGCTACTTCTTTTGTTCTACTACTGCTTCTACATATCAAAATTATCTCTTTTGACAAATCCATTTTTACTAAATCTTCAACTTGTGATACGAAATTTTCATTAAAGACCCTTTGTCCTTCAATTTCAAAATAAGATTCTATTAATATAGCATTGACGGGCCTCATAAAATCATACTCTTTTTTGGTCCTTACGTCTATAAGAATTACTCCTCTTTTTTGCATTTCATATGCTTCTCTAGCCGTTATATCGGCTTTATATTCGGTATCTTGCGAAAAAGCACAAGAGATGGTAAGTAACATCAAAATTAAAACTTTTTTAATCATAAGCTTCCTTTTTGTACATGATGTGTATCGTTTATTATTGAATCGTCATATGGGTCAAGGTGCATATTTATAACCCAGTTTTTATTCGGTTCTATAGCTCTTATGGAATCTTCTATCCTATCGCTAACGCGATGAGCATCCATAAGAGATATTAGGCAATCAAACACAAGATGAACTTCTACGAAAATATCTTGCCCGGCTTGTCTTGTTTTGAGGTAGTGAAAATCATTTACGGCTTCCTCTTTCTTTATTGCATTTTCTATCTTAAGTACAGTTTCATGCTCTAACGAACGATCGAGTAATACTAAAACCCCTTCTTGTATGAGCTCGTATGCGGAATATATAATAAATATTGCTATACCGCCACCGACCAATACATCAGCAAACTCGATGCCGGTTAGATAGACTATTCCCACACTTAGCAAAACGGCGCCGTTAGAATAAATATCAGTTTTATAATGAAGAGCATCTGCTTTTATTACCATTGAATCCGTTTTTTTTGCTACGTAATTCAAGTAAAAAACTAAGCATAACGTAATTATCAATGAAGCACACATTACATATAAGGCTAAATCTAAGTGAGATGACCCTTCACCGTAAATCATTTTTTTAACTGCTTGATATAATAAAAATAGACCCGATATAGCTATAACGCTACCTTCTATCATGGAAGCAAGGGCTTCTATTTTTCCTCTGCCGTAATTAAATGTTTCATCTGCAGGCTGCTCACTTTTTGAAATAGCAAAATAGTTAAACAAAGACACGAACATATCCAAAATAGAATCAACCGCAGATGCCAAAACGGCTACACTTCCGCTTGCTACGCCTATTCCGAATTTTATTAACGTTAAGAAACCTGCAACTGAGCTTGATACAAGGGTTGCCTTTTTTTGTAGAGTCATACTATATAATAATCCATTTTATTAAGTTGATACATATTTTATGAAAAAAGAGCTTAAAAAGTGATTAGTCTTATTTATATAATTAGTTTCTTTGTTTAATATATAATTAAAAAAAAGTATAATAAAATGATAAGATATATGTATATGGGAGGTGGTTGTATGCAATTAAATAACAATCTTCAATCTAATCAAAGCTTGTATTTTGAACCCAATAAGAGTTTGCAAAGAATTGCTACGGCGTTGGCCATCAATCAAGCATCCGATAATCCTGCTACGCAAGCTGTTGCCGATATTTTAAAAACTCAATCAGACGGTTATATTCAATCTCTAAGTAACGTAAATAGTGCGGTGGCATTCGTACAAATAGCTGACGGTGCTATGAATGAGCAATCGAGAATATTAGATAAAGTTAATGAAAGATTACTTCAAGCTGCAAATGGTACCACGTCGCAAGAGGGTAGGGAAGCAATACTTAAAGATGTTAAAGCTCTTATGAAAAATTTTGATGACATTGCTTCAAATACTAGCTATAACGGTCAAACTTTATTGCAAAATAGTAGTTCCGATAAATCACCTTCTTCAGTTGAGTTGTTTCAAATAGGTAATAATTCTCAAGATACTGTGAGCTATTCTTCTATACAGTCAAACAGTGAAGGTTTAGGGCTTAGTGATTTGGTAAGTCAAGATGCAAATTCTTTTGATACGAACAAAGCTAGAGAGTTTTTAGGGCAAGTAAAAAATGCAATGGATGGTTTGAATTCCTACAGAGGTGAGTTAGGAAGCGTACAAAATCAACTTGAAAGTTCAGGTAGAAACCTTCTTTCGCAACAAGTTCAAACAACACAAGCTCAAGCTGAACTTGTCGGGGCAAATATACCTCAAGAGATTTCTAGTTTCAATAAGCAAAACGTATTGTCACAAGTGGGTTCATACGTCCAGTCTCAGTCGAATTCAATGCAACAGAATGTATTGCGTCTTTTAGCGTAACTAATGACATAAGGATGAGTTACCTCTCATCCTTCTTTGTTTTTTCGTATAGTTCGTCAAACCAATTTATTGTTTCTTCCTTTAGGTATATCTTTTTTCTTAATAGATCGTCTCTAATCGATATTAAATCTTCCAAGTCTAGGTATTGTATATAAGTTTTATTTATAGGGGTCGCTGTTTGATCATAACTCGTTAATTCTTCGATTTCTGCTAGAAGCTCTAGTTTTTCCGTTTCGCTATTCATTGTTCATCTTTTTTAAAATATCTACAAGATAAAGTCCAAGTTTTGCTTCTCCTATATCGTCTTCTTTGCATACGCAACTACCACACGCAGTTCCCGCGTCCGTTAAATTTTGTAGCTTGTCTAACGTATCTGCTTTTTCTTCTTTTATTGCATACATTGTCTCACCAAGTGTTACATGTCTACATTTGCATACCTCATAATCCATTTCGTAAGTCATTATATCCCTCTGTCTTTTTTTATTATCTCGTAAGCTTCGTTTATCTCTTGAAGTTTTTGCGTAGCTTCCGCTATACTTGTTTTATCGCCGCCTTTTCCGGTTACTATGTCAGGGTGATGTATTCTTACTAGTTTTCTATATTTTGATTTAAGTTCATCGTTTAAATCATCTTTTGATGCTCCCAAAATCTCGTATGCCTTTTCCAAAGTATTTATTTTATGAGCCTTTTGTTCACTATGGAATCTTTCAAATCTTTTAATGATAGCTTCCAAGTCTATTTTATTGACTTCTAGAGCATTGGAAATATCTTCAATAATCATAAATTCGGTTTCGCTAAATTCGCTATCTATAAATGCGACGTTCACTAAATATTCTATAACTTTCAATCTTTTATCATAATCTCTTTTTGTTAGTTTGAGATATTTTTGAGAAATAGTGATAGTATTGTCAAATGTTTGTTTTTCTTGATTGTATATTTTTTTGAGTTCATCTCTTATATATGCACTATCTTCAAAATGAGATGAAATATCATTGAACGTATGACTCAAAAGCTCTGCTTCTAGTTCGCATACCTGACCGTCTGCCTTTGAAACCTTTGCCATCAATGCAACCAAAAGTCCAGCTTCATGGTCTTTCAAATCACCTATAAGTCTTTGTTTTGAGCCTATATTGATGTTTTTAAAATCCTCCGTTCTATAATTTCTAGCTATAATAAAAAGTATAACACCCACAAAAAGTAAAAAAAGTACTTTTTCCATAAAAACCTTTCAATATCATATAATTTGAGGTGAATTTTATCTAAACTAAGGTAAAATTATCCACTAATTTAAATAAGATGTAGAGTCTTGTAAAGGTAAATAATGTTCGGTTTTGGATTGATGGAAATTTTGCTTATAGCGATAGTTGCTATAATTGCCTTAGGGCCAGAGAAGTTGCCTAGTGCTATGGTTGATATAGCCAAGTTTTTTAGAAAAATCAAAAGTGGTTTAGAAGATGCAAAATCTACTTTGGATAATGAGTTAAAAATCAGTGAATTAAAAAGTGAAGCAGAAAAATATAAAGCTCAAGTTGAAAACCTAAAAGCATCTGCAAATATAGAGACGATTTTGACTGATGACTACAAGTTATCTATCAAAGAGACGACGATAGAAACAAAAACAACTAATGAAACGGTTACCGAAACTAAACCGCAAGAACCAGTAAGACACAAAGTCTCTTTTTCAAATAATAAAGATAATACGAAAAGCGAGAATGAATAATGTTTGAAGACTTAAAGCCTCATATTAAAGAACTTAGGATTAGACTTATTAATTCGGTCATAGCTATAGCTATAGGATTTTTTATCTGTTTTGCTTATTATGAGCCTATTTTAGAGTGGATGATGATACCTGCAAAAGAAGCACTTCCCGTAAATTCTCAAATGGTTGCCGTTGAGATTCAAGAGACTTTTTTTACGGCTATGAAAGTTGCATTTTTTGCCGGTTTTGTACTTGTATTACCTTATGTATTTTGGCAAATGTGGCTTTTTTTGGCTCCAGGGCTTTATGATAACGAGAAAAAATTGATTATCCCTTTTGTGTTTTTTGCTACATTGATGTTTTTAGTCGGTGCTTCTTTTGCATACTGTATAGTTGTACCGGTAGGATTTAGTTTTCTAATCAACTTCGGTAGTGCAGTTGTTACGGTATTACCTAGTATCGGTATGTATGTCGGCTTTTTTACCAAACTTATGTTAGGTTTCGGAATAGCTTTTGAAATGCCTGTTATTACTTTTTTCTTAGCGAAAATAGGTATTGTTGATGATAAAATGCTAAAAGAGTTTTTTAGATATGCGATAGTATTGATATTTATCCTATCTGCGATACTTACACCTCCTGACGTTGTTTCTCAGCTTCTTATGGCTGGACCTTTAACTTTACTTTACGGAGTATCTATATACATAGCTAAAATATTCAACCCTGCCCCAAAAGATGAAGAAGAGTAATTTGGACGCATCAAAAACTTCAAGCTATGATTTTTCCTTGCCGGAAAATCTCATAGCTTTATATCCCGTCTCACCGGCAGATAGTGCAAAACTACTTATTTACGATAGAAAAACAAACTCAATAAAACATGAAATTTTTAGAAATATCGGTGATTATCTTAATGACCGTACAATAATACTAAACAATACAAAAGTAATCAAAGCAAGGATATTCGGGCATAAACAAACAGGTGCAAAAATAGAATTACTTTTAAACAAACCGTTAAATCATAATAGATTTTTATGTTTTATAAGGGGTAGGGTGAAGGTTGATGATGTTTTGATATTTGATGGAGTGAGTGCAAAAATTGTAAAACTAAATGATGACGGTAGTAGGGTGGTTGAATTTTTTGATAATAGCGATACAATATTAGATTTTGATAGCTTGTTGAACATTCTTGATAAAATAGGGCATATTCCGCTTCCGCCTTATATAAGCAGAGAAGATAACGAGCAAGATGAAGTGGATTATCAAACACTGTTTGCTCAAAAAGAGGGCTCGGTGGCTGCTCCTACCGCTAGTTTACATTTTACTCCTGAATTATTAGAAAGTCTTGATAAAAAGTTCGGTACAAGTTTTATTACTCTTCATGTGGGGGCAGGAACATTTAAGCCTATTGAAAGTGAAAATATACACAAACACACTATGCACTCTGAATATTATCATATAGATGACGACACGATAAGTATAATCAACTCAGATAAAAAAATACTTGCCGTAGGCACTACGGTAACAAGGACGATAGAGTATTACTATAGAACAAAACAGCAAAACGGAGAGTGTGATTTGTTTCTAAATCCAAATAATCCTCCGTTAAGAGTTAATTCTATTTTAACTAATTTTCATCTTCCTAAATCTACTTTGATTATGCTTGTTGCGTCGTTTGTAGGCTTGGAAAAAACATTGGAACTTTATCAAGAGGCAATCAAAAATAACTATAGATTTTATAGTTACGGTGATGCTATGCTTATTTTATAACAAAGGGTATTTATGAGTAGTTATATTTTGTTTGATACGGAAACAACAGGCGGTAATGAAGAGGATAGAATTATTCAAGTAGGGGGAATAATTCTTACAAACGGTTCAAAACCTTTGATTTTTGATGAATTATGTAGCAGTGAAGTTCCTATCAAGCTTGAAGCTATGGAAGTACATAATATAACTCAAGATATGCTCATCGGCAAGCCAAGCTTTCTTCAAACTAATTTTTATGATACACTAAAAAAACTCAATCAAAAAGAGAACTATCTAATAGCTCATAATATCAAGTTTGACTTAGGTATGCTTAAAAAAGAGGGATTTGCATGCAATATGCAAATAATAGATACCTTAAGATGTGCCAGACATCTTCTTGATGAACTTCCTTATCACAGATTGCAATATCTAAGATATGCACTTGATTTATACAAGACCGAGCAAGCTGAAGCTGATAATTTGGGCATAATAATAAAAGCTCATGATGCAATAGGTGATGTATTGGTGATGAAACTTTTACTTGCAAAACTTACTCAAGTAGCAAAAGAAAAATTTGCCCTATCTAATAAGGATACCATTGCAAAACTTGTAGAACTCTCTAGTCAACCGGTATTTGTAAAAATGCTCAAATTCGGTAAATATAAAGGTGAATTGCTTGAAACTATAGCTTCCAAAGATACAGGTTACCTAAATTGGCTTTTAGGCACTGAACTTGATGAAGATTTGAGATATAGCGTAAATAAAGTTTTAGGGCATGGGATGTAGTTAGATTTTATCTACTACCATTCCAGCTACTACGTCTATCCCTTTTTTTATGCAATTTTTTAATCTCTTCAAGGTCGTTTACACCTGTTGCTATTAGTTTAATTCCCAAAGATTCTAATATTATCTTCAATACGTTTATATTTTGCTCGGTATCAAGAAGATATTGTTTGTCTGCTTTTACAAATGCAGGTTTTAACTCTTTTAAGTATTGATAATCCGAGCTATCTGCAATAAAGCTATTTATACCGAATCCAAAGCCGTATTCTTTAAATAATTTGATATACAATATACTATTTTCGTAGTGCTTATTGACTACCGATTCAGGTATTTCAAATAAAATTTGATTTTTAATTTTGTTTTTGGTCTCGTCAAATAAATGTTTTAATTTTTCATAATATAATACCCCAAAAT
>DYJR01000029.1 GCA_020723015.1 Arcobacter nitrofigilis | reverse complement strand
ATCTAGGTACCACAGCCATTCTATCAAGTAACACCGGAGTTTTTTTCATAGCTTCAAAAAGGTTTGTATGGACACCGAAATCACCGTATTTTACACCTAGTTCATCCATCAATGAACGAAGCATAGTAAAATGCCTCACTTCATCATCTGCAACTTCAAGCCAATCTTGATAAAACTCAAACGGCATATTTCTAAATCTACAACAAGCATCTAGTGCTAAATCTATAGCACTATATTCAATATGTGTTATCGTGTGCAAAAGATGCTTTTTTCCTTCTATAGTATCGAGATATTTTCTCTTGTTTTGTTCTTTCGGCAAAACGATTTTACAAAATTCACTATAAGAAGGACTTAAAATAGTTTTAATATCACTATAATTATCAAAACTTATATTATTATCTTTAAATTCCTTGTAAAATAGATTAAATTTTTTAAGCTTTTCTTCCGGAGAATTTGTAATTAATATAGAATAAATTTCAGAAAAAAAATAACACTTTAAACCTTTTTGTGATAAAATGGGAATGAATTTTAGAATTTTATCATAAAAGGTTTTTTATGACGATTAAATGTATGCCGATGGGCATATATCAGACAAATTGTTACATTGTTGATGTAAACGGCAGTCAACTTATTATTGACCCAGGCGTTGATGCCGTGGAATGGGTTATTGAGAATGTAACGAATCCTTTGGCTATATTGAATACGCATGGTCATTTTGACCATATTTGGAGCAATAAAGAGCTCAAAGAAAAGTTAAATATACCGATTTACATACCGAAAGATGACGCTTTTATGTTACACACCGACCCTTTCGGTCATAATGTGCCTGTAACTAATGCCGATGTTTTGGTAACAAATAATCAAAAATTCGATATAAACGGAATTAATTTTGAGTATATATTGTTTGCGGGACATACTCCAGGATGTAGTATAATCAAAATTGAAAATACTATTTTTAGCGGAGATTTTATTTTTAGAGGTTCTATCGGGAGAGTTGATTTTCCATACTCAAATCCGCAAGACATGAAAGATAGTATTAAAAGAATTTTAAGTTGGGATTTACAAAATAAAGATTATGAGATATATCCCGGTCACGGTAATAAAACAACCTTGAGAAATGAGTACGACTCACTTAAAAATTGGTTACATTACATATAAATTTGGGAAAATATGAGAAAAAAAATAGTTAATAAGTTTGTTTTAATATTGTTGACTTTTACTATTTTATTTGCATTGTATGAATTGTATAATTCACGCACTTACGGTATAAATTCTAGTTTAAATAAAGCTATTTCCGTTTCGGAACTTGTAAAAAATGGTCTTACTACCCATATGATTAACGGCAATACCCACCAAAGAGACGTATTCTTAAACTCCATTTCACATGTTCAAAACATAAAAGAACTTTGGGTTGTAAGGGGAGATAACGTTATAAATCAATATGGTGAACCTTTTAAAAATGAATATCCTAGAGATGAGATAGATAAAAAAGTTTTAAAAAACGGTAAAATGGAATTTATCGTAAGTGACTATCTAGAAAAAGAACCTACTATTAGGGTAACAATCCCTTATAAAGCCGTTACAAACGGTTCTACCGACTGTTTAAAATGTCATGACGTAAAATTCGGTGATACTCTAGGTGCAATAAGCTTGGTGCTTGATATAAGCAATTTGAGAGAACTAGGCATGAAAACAATCTATATGCTCTCAATATTAACTCTTTTACTATTAATTATAGTTTATCCTCTATTAAATAAAATACTACATAAATATTTTGACGTGATAGAGAAATTAGATGAAAATATAGCTCAAGCAGTAAACGGTAAATTTATGCCGTTGAAAGCAAATGCACAAGATGAAAAAGAGATTAGCAGTCTTGTAAACGGATACAATAATCTTATAAGTAAACTTGATGAAACTTTTATAGCGATAGACAACAAACTCAAAGGTTTAACCGGTCATATAGCTATACGAGGTGCCGTCAATCCTATTGAAGATGCAAATATGATAGTTGATAATCTATCAAATATATTTCAGTTTAAAAAAGCTATAGAACTAGATGAAACGAAAGATGATATTTATGCGAGACTCGGTCAAATTCTGAATAATAAATTTAAGCTAAACCATTTTACCATAGTTGAAGTCAACCATAAATTAGAAACGATGGATATCGTCTTTAAAAGCGGTGAACTCTATTTTTGTTCAAAAGAGTTAGAAACTAACCCTGAACTATGTAGGGCTGCTAGGACAAAAACGGATGTAACAAGTCTTGAATATCACAATAGTTGTCCATATTTTTTAAGTAAGTCGAAGTATCATTATTGCATTGAGACAAAACTTTCAAATGACATCAGCCTTATTTTGAATTTTGTACTTGAAACGAAAGAAGAGTTAGAAACTATACATCAAAATGTAAGTTTCATAAAAAGTTATATTACGGAAGCTGCCCCGAATATCGAAGTAAAACTTCTTCTAAAAGCACTGAAAGAGTCTGCATTTAAAGATTCTTTAACAGGTCTGTATAATAGAAAATTCCTTGATGAACATCTAAAAAAACTTCTTCCGCAACTTGACAGAGAACACAAAAAGATGGCTGTATTGATGCTTGATATGGATCACTTCAAAGCCGTAAACGATGAATACGGTCATGATATAGGTGATTTAGCACTTAAGGAATTAGCTCGTGTATTATTGTCCAATATCAGAGAATCAGACATTGTAGTAAGATTCGGCGGTGAGGAATTTATTGTTATGCTTGTTGGAATAGAATCTGAAGCTGAAGCATTAAAAGTTGCAGAAAAACTAAGACTAAAAGTAAGCCAAAACGAAATTAAGGTATATGAAAATACGACTATAAGTAAAACTATAAGTATAGGTATGGCAATATACCCCGACAATTCAAGGTCGATAGATAGTATATTGAAATATGCGGATATTGCACTATACGAGGCAAAGAGAAAAGGTAGAAATAGAGTTATAGAGTTTTCACAAGAACAATTAACCGGTGTTGATTTATTTTAGGATGTGTATACTATGAGACAACTGATATTACAGACAATGGAACAAATTTCAGAAGGAAACGAGTTAAAAAATAGAATAGACTCTATTTTCAACTTGATTGAATGGCTAGAAAGCGACTATATTAATTTTGATAAATTTTTTAGCAAAATTGCTATGTGGTTAGCTAAAGAATACAAAATAAGACATGTCAAGATAGCCGTACACAATAAATCAATCGAAAATTCTATAGTTATTTTTCATAAGGGTAAAGAGTTTGATATTGACGATGATTTAGCTTTTACTAATCATATTGATTTAGATGAAACGGAAAATGTGTTTTTTTCGTTTTGTGCAGACAATAATGAACACCAAGAATTTATATACAAGCACATTTCATACATATCACTGATATTAAATGCTTTAAAACAAAGTATAAGAAATGCTATTTTATATAAAGATTCTAAAGAAAATGCTCTTAAAGACCACATTACAGGACTTTACAATAGAGTTTTTCTAGTAGAGCACCTACACAAAATGCTCCCTTTAGCTCTTCGAGAAGGTAAACAAATAGCATTTTTAATGGTTGGAATTGACCATTTTAAAGCCGTTATTGATGAATTTGATTATAAAGTCGGAGATAAAGTATTATTAGCACTTGCAAATACTTTAAAAAAACACATAAGAGAATCCGACTTAGTAGTAAGACTTGACGGTGATGAATTTTTAGTTGTTTTAGCAAATGTAAAAGATGAAGATAGTATAATTACCGTAGCATTAAAGCTAGTTCAAAAATTTAGTGAAGTAGGAGTGGACGTAAACGTATATAGCGGTCAGAAACTTAAAAAAACAATATGTGTCGGAATTTCTATATATCCAAACGATTCAACTTCAATAGACCAAATTTTAAAGAATGCCGATATATCGTTATACGAGGCTAGAAATCTAGGTAGAAGTAAAGTTCTTAGATTTCACAAAGAACATGAAGGAATGGTGGATTTATTCTGATGAAAAGCGATTTATTAAACCTTATAAATACAAGTTCAAATAATATTCAAGCACAAAAGAATATTGATGATATATTTTCTTTGTATGATAATATTCAGTATTCACATAGTATAGACTCTTTAATTGAAATTGTATATAAATGGTTTAATACAAAGTACAATATTAAAAATTTTAAAGTAACCTTTTATAATCTTGAAATAGATTATAACCATATTTTGTTCCAAAAAGGTGAAGATTTTTATTTAGACGGTAAATTTTGCAAAACCTTCATTGTAGAAATTCATTATTACAAAAATTTAGTTATTGCTATTAATGCCGATAATAATGAAGATTTCCAACTTATCGAACATGACGCATCTGTCTTAAGTGCTATGTTTTTCCTAGTAAATCCTATAATTAAAGATTTTATCATACAAAAAGAACTTTTACAAAACTCCCTAAAAGACCACATTACCGGTTTTTATAATAGAAAATATTTAGATGAATATCTAAGAAATTCTAATATTTTTAATTGTAGTTCAAGAAATACTGCTTTTATGATGATTGAGGTAGATAGATTTAAAGCGGTAATAGATGAATTTGACTATGAAATAGGAGATAAAGTTCTCATAGAACTTGCTAACGTAATAAAATCTATAGTACCAAGTGATTCTACATGCGTTAAATTAACGGGATATGAAATGCTTATACTTATCCCTAATACTACAGAAGACAGGGTTTATGAAATTGCAAAAAGTATAATTGCTAAATTTGCTAAATCTGAAGTTATGGTCAATTTTTATACCAATCAAACACTAAAAAAAACAATATGTGCGGGTATTTCATTATATCCTGATCACAGTGATTCTAAAGTACAAGTTATCAAAAACGCCGATATTGCACTTCAAGAGGCAAAAAATATTGCCCGTGGAACTGCATTGGTATTCAAGAAAGAGATTGAAACAAGCATTGAGCTATTTTAAGGATGAAAAATGTCAATAATTGCAAGTAAAATTGATGCACTTCCTCCGTTGCCGGCTACCGTTATAGAACTTGAAAATTTTAGGAAAAGTGGAAGTAAAGACCCTGAAACTCTAATATCTATTATAGAAAAAGACCCTTTGACCATATCTACTCTTTTAAAGGTAGCCAATTCAGCTATGTTTGCTTTTAGAAGTAAGGTAGAGACTCCTAGTCGTGCGGTTAATCTTCTGGGCGTAAACTTTACCATCTCAATAGCCCTTGGAAGTTCGGTACAAAATATTTTAAAAACAGATTTAAGAGCTTACGGAATAGATATTAATCAATTTATGAGATATTTAAACCTCATAGCTGCACTTGTAAATATTTGGACCGGACTTATATCAAAAGAGTTAAGAGAAGAGTTATCTATTCCTGCTTTTTTGCAAGATATAGGTAAATTAATAATAGCGGAAATTGCTACCGGATACGGAAAAACAGATGCATTTCATAAGCTTATAAGTAGTGGGCAAGTAAGCGTTGAAGAAGTAGAACGTAAAATGATAGGTCTTAGTAGTTCTCAAATTACCGCCAATATCTTCAAACACTGGAAACTAAGCGAAAATTTGATTGATTCTATTGAATTTGTCGATGAAATAGACAAAGCAAAACCGGAGTTTTTACAAAAAGCACAAATTCTAAAAGTTGCTAAGACTGCATGTACTATAACAGACCCTTTGGGTGAAAAACATATTGCAAAAGCTTTTGAACTGGCAACTGAATATGGACTTGACATAACTAAACTAGAAAAAGCAATAGATACACTTCAAGAAAGATTATTGGATGAAAAGGAAGAATAATTAGTTACTAGTGTATTAGTGTATTGGTTATTAGTAAGAAAATTTCTTATACACCAATATACCAATAGCTATTTGCTAATCTTATATGCCTTAATATAAACCCTTTTCGGTGCCGGATACCCTTCTATCGTTTTTGTTTCATCGTTTGGATCTAAAAAATCTTCCAAACTTTGTTCCGTACTCCAAGCTGTTTTTCTTTGCTCCTTTGCATCTGTTTTTTTAATATCTATTAGTTCAAAATCTCCGAAACCTGCACGACCAAGCCAGTTTTTTAAAGCATTTACCGTAGGTACGAAATATACATTAGGTATTTTTGAATATCTATCTTTGGGTGTTAAAACAATATCTTCATCACCGTCTATCATAAAAGTATCTATAAGAATCTCACCGTTTTTGTTTAAAGCACGATTGAGGGATTTAAGCGTAGCTATAGGGTCTGTTCTATGGTACAATACACCCATCATAACTATAAAATCGAATTTATGTTCATAATATTCTATATGTTCAACACCTAGCAATTCATAAACTATATCGCTTTTTGCAAAATGGTTTACAAAATCAAACTGCAACTTAAATAGCGGTGAAGGGTCAAAACCTACAAGTTTTTTCGGCTTTTTTTCTAACATCCTAAACATATAATATCCGTTGTTACATCCAACATCAGCTACAATTTTACCTTCTATATTCAAATGTTCTTTGATTATATTATATTTAATATTGCTTTGCCATTCACTATCTATCTCAATACCTGAAACTTTAAAGGGACCTTTTCTCCAAGGGATAAGTTGTTTTGCACACTCTAAAATTAAACTATTCTCTTCAGATGAAAAATTATCGGCACATCCGGCACTAAACCAATCATCGTTATGTATCTTAATGTTTTTAACTTCTATATTCTTCACATCCGAAACTATTTTATTAATTGGAGCTATATTTTTCCAATCAAACCAGCTATTTCTATCATTTCTTATTGCTTTTATATCCATAAATACCAGTTAACTATAAATTTTCTTTTAATTTTAGCATTAGTTTGGTAAAACAAACAAAAATCTAATATGACTTTGTATATAATTGTCAATTCTCTTTTCAAAGGATACGTATTGGACTTAATAAAGAAGCTTCTTTTTTCTTATAAAACTACTGTTTTACTACTTTTTACAATAGGATTTGGTGCCGGTGTTGCAACATTTATCGAAAATGATTTCGGTACTTCCACTGCAAGGGTTATGGTTTATAATTCATGGTGGTATGAAATTGCCCTTATTTTGACGACTATAAATCTTGCCGGTATTATCTATTTCACGAAAATGTGGAAAAAACCTGTAAAATTCATATTTCATTTTGCATTCGTCGTTATCCTAATCGGTGCAGGTATCACAAGATATGTTGGATTTGAGGGTATCATGCATATACATGAAGGTGAAAGCACGAATGAAATGATTTCATTAGAACCTTATATTCAAGTTACAATAAATGACGGTACTAATAAATACTATCAAGAATATCAAAAAGAGTTTAGTGCTTTATTTAACGACTTCAATTACGATATAAAATTCGGTGATAAAAATTTAAACTTTAAATACAAAGATTACAAATATATCAAACAAAACGGTACGGATATAGGAATATTACTTGCGGATGCAACTATCGGTGATATAACAAAAGAGATTAAACTAGTCGGAAAACGTGGTATGCGTGGAATGACCGTAACGGAAGACTTTGGTGGAATTAATATCACTTTCGAGTATGGTTCAAAACAAATGTCAATCCCTTTTAATATCAAATTAAGAGATTTTGAACTAACACGTTATCCTGGTTCTATGTCACCTTCATCTTTTGCTAGTGAAGTAACCGTCATAGACGATAAGACAAATACTCAGTTTGATTATAGAATTTATATGAACAATACTCTTGATTACGGCGGTTATAAATTTTTCCAAAGTTCTTATGACCCTGATGAGAGCGGTACAATACTATCGGTAAATAACGACCCAGGCAAAGTACCTACATATTTAGGATATTTTTTATTGACACTTGGCTTGTTATGGAATTTATTTGATAAAAAAAGTAGATTTTTACAACTTTCAAGATACCTTAAAACTTTTAAGACTGCATCTGTATTTTTAGTAGCACTTTTTGTAGGATTAAATTCAGATTTACGTGCTAACGATGATATGTTATCTTATCTTAATGCGTACAAAGAAAAATCAAAAGAGATATCACAACAATTTGGAAACCTTATAACACAAGATAATCAAGGCAGAATGAAGCCTTTAAATACGCTCAATACAGATATTATGTACAAACTATCTGGTAAATCTTCAATGTTCGGAATGAATAGCGACCAAGTTGTATTAGGTATGCTTACACGTCCTGATATTTGGTCACAAATAAAAATGATAAAAATCACTTCACCTAAACTAAAAGAGTTTTTAGAAGTTGATACAAAAGAGGGATATATAGCTTTTAGTGAAGTTTTTGACGGTAGAAACTATAGACTTGCTAAACTTGTCGAAGAGACAAATAGAATCAAACCTATAGATAGAGGAACTTTTGAGAGAGATGTAATAGCAGTAGATGAAAGAATAAATATAGCCTATATGGTTTACAACAGCTCTCTACTAAGAATTCTTCCATACCAAAACGCACAAAATTCAAAATGGTACAGTCCTATTGAAGCTTTGGATAGTTTTGAAGAGCCGCATCTTGAGGCTGTTAGCCTAATGATAAAAGGTTTTATTAACTCTTTTGCAAACGATGACTATGCAAATGCAAAAACATTTTTGGGTCATATAGACACCTACCAAAAAAGTATAGGCAAAGACGTAATGCCTTCACAGAACAAACTTGACCTTGAAATATTCGTAAACAAGGCTCAAATTTTCCCGAATCTCACTATAGGTTATATGATAGTAGGTGTTTTATTGTTTATTATAGCAATGGCAGGTGTAATAAATAGAAAACTATACTCTGAAAAAATCAATAAAACTGCTTACTATGCCGTGGCTGTATTGTTTGCAATACACACCATAGGTATGGGACTTAGATGGTATATAAGCGGTCATGCACCATGGAGTGATACATATGAGTCATTACTTTATATAGCATGGTCTGCAGCTCTTGCAGGGGCGGTGTTTTTTAGAAATTCATTAATGGCATTGGCAGCTACGACGGTAGTAGCCGGAGTATTTATGTTTACCGCTCATTTAAGTAATATAAACCCTCAAATAACAAATCTAGTTCCCGTACTCAAATCTTATTGGCTAACGATACACGTATCTGCTATTACGGGTAGCTACGGTTTCTTAGGACTTGGTGCTATGCTTGGATTTATGGCACTTATTCTGTTTATTTTTAGAAATCCTAATAAGCCCCACATAGACGATACTATCAAACAAATCACTGCAATCAATGAAATGGCATTGATTTTTGGACTTAGCTTCCTAGTAGTAGGAAACTTCTTAGGTGGTGTATGGGCAAACGAATCATGGGGAAGATACTGGGGATGGGATCCAAAAGAGACTTGGGCTTACGTATCTATAGTTGTTTATACTATTGTTTTACACTTAAGACTTATCAAAAAACTAGATACTCCGTTTGTATTTAGCGTTGCATCATTGGTTGCATTTGCTTCTATTTTGATGACATACTTCGGAGTAAACTTCTACCTTTCAGGGCTTCACTCTTATGCTACAGGTGACCCGGTACCTGTTCCTACATGGGTATATGTATCGGTAGTTACGATAGGTGCTTTAATAGCATTTGCATATAGAAATAGAAATCTCAAACTAACACCTACAGAATAATTGAAGGGAATATCATCAAGATATTCCCTTTTTTAATATAAAGGACCTAATCAATGTCTGTAATCAAATTCTTTTACGACTTAACCGCTATTCCAAGATGTAGCAACAATCACCTACCGTTTATTGATTTTATTACAAACTTTGCTACCCAAAGGGGCTACGAAACTTTTGTAGATACGACTCACAATGTATTATGCAAGAAAAAAGACTCTCAAACCAAAGTATCACTACAATCACACTATGATATAGTATGCCTAAGTGCAGACGCCGTTCCTCCGGTAATCATAGAAAATGACGGCTATTTACATGCTAAAAATTCTACGCTAGGTGCAGATAACGGTATAGGGTGTGCTATGATGATGGCACTTATGGATGAAGGTTTTGATTTGGAATACCTTTTTACAAGCGATGAAGAGATAGGACTACTTGGTGCAAACGGTATTGATTTTGAACTACAATCAACATATATGATAAATCTTGATAGTGAGTGTGAAGATGAAATATGTATAGGGTGTGCCGGTGGCGTAGATATAATAGGTACAATAAATAAACAAGAAATTATAAAAAATGACGATTATGAACTTTTTGATGTGGAAATAAGCGGTCTTGACGGTGGACATAGCGGTGTTGACATAGACAAAAATATCCCAAACGCTCTTAAAATGATAGCTAAAATTCTAAAAGAATCAAACTCTTTAATACTTGATATAAACGGTGGAGAGAGGATAAACTCTATACCCAAAAGAGTCAAAGCAATAGTAGCTTCAAGGGAGTTAAAAGAGTTTCAAGATAGGTTTACCAAAATATCAAAAATCGATACACGTTCCGAATATTTAAACGTACTTAGTCACAAAATATTAGATTTTTTATACTCCTTTGCAAACGGCATCAGAGAATATGATAAAAACATTAACTCAGTAATAACATCTATCAATCTAGCTATCATAAAAACAGATTATGAAAAAGTAACCGTTGAGCTTAGTGCAAGGTCTATGGATAACGAAAAACTAGAACTTATCAAAAATGAAACCGCCCTACTTTTAGCAAATTTCAGTTTTGAAGTAACCACTTGCGGTAAATATCCTGCATGGAAACCTGAAATAAACGAACTAAGCGATATCATATTCGACATATACAAAGAAGAATTTAGCACCCCTACCCTTTATGCTATCCACGCAGGTCTTGAGTGTTCGATACTAAAAAACAAATACCCGAATATAAAAATGGCTTCCATAGGACCGAATATATATTTTCCGCACTCGTTTAATGAAAAAGTCGAGATAGTATCTATACATAAGGTTTTTGATATTTTAAAAAGAACTATAGCTAGATTATATTAGACTTTTAAGCGATATTTTGGTACTCTTATATATAAATACCATAAACTATAAGGTGCTAAATGACGCATGATGAATACTTAAGCAAAGTTAAACTTGCTTCCTCTTGGGCTTATGCCTATTATGTACTAGACAATCCACAAGCTACCGATGAAGAATACGATAAATTATACCGTGAACTCAAAGCTTACGAATCACAAAATCCACAAAACATATCACCAAGCTCACCTACCCAAAGGCTTGGAGGTGTAGTGCTTGACGGATTTAATAAAGCCTCCCATTTATCAAGAATGTGGTCGCAAGAAGATGTATTTAACCATGAAGAACTAATCGACTGGGCAAATAGAGCAAGAAAAGTAAATGCAAATTTGGAGTTTTACTGTGAGCCTAAATTTGACGGTGCAAGCATGAACTTGATATATGAAAACGGAAAACTAAAACAAGCTATAACAAGGGGTGACGGAACGGTAGGTGAAGATGTCACAAACAACATATACACTATACACTCCATACCTTTAGAGATTGATTATCTGGATACCATAGAAATCAGGGGTGAAATAGTTATAAAAAAAGATGACTTTGAGAAAATAAATATCCAAAGAATCCAAAACAACGAAGCACCCTTTGCAAATCCACGAAATGCAGCAGCCGGAAGTCTGCGACAGCTAGACCCTAAAATAACAGCAAGTAGAAAACTCTTTTTTTATAGTTGGGGGATAGGATACAATACTTTGGAATTTAAAACTATAGCAGAGCAAATGAGCTTTGTAAGAGGTCTTGGATTTTTGCAACCCCCTATGTCAAAGGTATGTATATCTTTGCAAGAGGTTGAAGAGTTTTATGCCTCTATGGCAAAACAAAGAAACGATATACCTATGATGCTTGACGGGATGGTAGTCAAAATAAACTCTACGGCAACTTGCGATGAGCTTGGATATACGGTCAAACACCCTAGATGGTCATGTGCTTATAAGTTTGAAGCTGTGGAAAAATCAACTATTCTAAAAGATGTGATACTTCAAGTGGGGCGTACAGGCGTAGTAACACCGGTAGCAGTTCTTGAGCCTGTAGATATTGAAGGTGTAGTAGTAGAGCGTGCTACGCTACATAATTTTGATGAAATAGCAAGGCTTGATATAAAAATAGGCGATACCGTCACGATAATAAGAAGCGGTGACGTGATACCTAAAATCATCAAAGTTTTTCACGAAAGAAGGCAAGGAAACGAAAAGGCAATCCAAAGACCTACAAACTGTCCAGATTGCGGTAAAGAGCTTCTTGATGAGGGGATAATCCTAAAATGCCAAAACTTAGAGTGTCCATCAAGGGTAGTGAACTCTATCATCCACTTTGCAAGTAAAAACGCTATGAATATAGATGGTTTAGGGAATAAAATAGTAGAACAACTATATAAAGAAAAGAAAATCACCGATATTTTGGATTTGTATTCTCTGAAATATGAAGATTTGATAGATTTGGAAGGGTTTAAAGAGAAAAAAATCAACAACCTAATAAACGCCATATCAAATACAAAAGGCTCACCTTGTCATAAAGTCATAAATGCACTAGGAATAGAACTTATCGGCGAAGTGGCTAGCAAAGAACTATGTAAAAAATTTGGTTTGGAGTTTGTCAATGCTACCTATGAAGAGCTAATAGCAATAGACGGCTTCGGCAAAGAGATGGCTGATAGTGTGCTAGAGTTTGCAAGGGTAAATAAAGAGACGGTACAAAAGCTTTTTGAGATCATAGAGCCTACCGTACAAAAGATTGTGCAAAGTACAGATTCTGCTTTTAACGGTAAAACCGTAGTAATAACAGGAACTTTGAGCATAAGTAGAGATATACTAAAAGAGCAATTAGAAAGCCTTGGAGCAAAAGTAGCATCATCCGTATCAAAAAAAACGGACTATCTGATATGCGGTAGTGATGCGGGAAGCAAGCTTGATAAGGCTTTGGAACTTGGTGTAAAAGTGATAAATGAAGATGAGTTAAGGAGTATGCTATGAGATTTGGTTTATTGGTAATTAGTTTTGTAATTTTGATGTTTGTGAGTACGTTTGTATTCTTATTTACACCCATCGGTAACCCTATGGTTGCCGGTATTGTCGAATCAAAGATAAAAGAACAAACGGGCTTAAATGCAAAATTCCAAGCTTTTGCCTTATCTTGGGGTCATATAGATACAAATCTTCAAATAGATACCAATTCTATCAAAATTATCGGTGAATATTCTTTATTTGCAAAATCTTTTGATTTGGATTATAACTTAGCATTAAATGACTTAAAATCTTTTTCTACTTTGGCTAAAAAAGAGTTACATGGTGGTTTTAACGTAGGCGGTAAAATCAAAGGTGATTTGACTAATACAAAAGTAATAGGTTCTAGCGATATTGCATCGAGTAATACGAATTTTGATATTGATTTGGTGCAATTCAATCCTACTATGATTGTGGCTAATATTAAAAATGCAGATATAAAACAACTTTTAGCAATAGCAGGTGAAAAACCTTATGCCGAGGGACTTTTAAATTTGGATATGCTTGTCAAAGATTTCAAACCTGAATCTCTAGACGGTCTTATAAAACTAATAGTATCAAACGGAAAGATAAATACTGCAGTAATGAAAAATGATTTTGATATAGAACTCCCAAATACTCATTTTACACTTACAGCCAACGCACTTTTACAAAAAGAGATAGATTATGACTTGAATTTCGACTCAAATCTTGCAAAAGTTTCAACAGACGGTAAAGTAACTTCACAAACTATGTTTGTAGACGGCAAATACAATATAAATATATCTGAACTTGAACTTTTGACACCTATTATCAAATACCCTTTAAAAGGTGCTTTAAATGCAAAAGGGACTATAAGAGGAGATAAAGAAAATCTCGATATTAGCTTCCTCTCCGATATGGCAAAAAGTGATACAAATATCAAACTAAATTTAAAAAACTATTCCCCAAACAACATCAACGGTACAATCAAAGATTTAAATACTCAAAGTTTTCTTAACATGATTTCACAACCTGTTTATGCCAATGCTTTGGTGGATATGCAACTACAAATCAACAATGCAAAGATGGGAGAACTAAGCGGGAATATTATAACAAAAGTCAAAAACGGTACTTTTGTATCTAAGACGTTCAAAGAGGCTTTTGAGATAAATATGCCTCAGACCAATAAATTTAGTTCAACAATTAATACAAATCTTGACAAATCACAAATAAAATCAAAAATAGACTTTTTCTCCAGTATAGCCGACATTCATATCAATGATAATATTTTTGATATGGGCGATTCATCACTTAAAAGTGATTTCAAGGTAAAAGTAAGCGACCTGAATAACCTTTACTTTTTGACAGAGAGAAAACTAGTAGGTGATATAGAACTAAACGGTGACATATACAAAAAAGAGCAAGATATGAAACTCAATATGAAATCAAATACTTTAGGCGGTAATGTAACAGCTAATATGGTAAATGAGAAATTGAAAGTTGATTTAAAATCTTTGGAGATTGCAGAACTATTAAAAATGCTAACTTATGACCAGTTTTTCAAAGGAAAGCTAAACGGTGATATTAACTACAACACTTTAGATAAGGCTGGAATTATAAATGCAGACTTTGCAGGTGGGCATTTTGCAAAAAATAACTTTACTACTTTGATAGCGGGACTTACGGGAGTAGGTATACTAAAAGAAACATTTTCTAAAGCAAATCTACAAAGCAAAATCAACAAAAATATCATTAATACAGATTTGAATATGAGTTCTACTTTGATGGATATAAAAACAAACAATGCAGTTCTTGACACGGAAAAACAAACCATAGATGCACTTCTTGAAATACAAACCGCAAAAATGCCTATAAAAGCAAAACTAACGGGACAAAGTTCTTCACCGAATATTTCTGTAGAGGGTAGAAAAATAATAGAAGAAAAAGCAAAAAAAGAGATAGATAGAGCTATAGACAAACATCTTGGCGAAGAGGGTAAAAATCTTTTGAAAGGTCTTTTTAGATGATGAAATTAGGAATTTTCGGTAACCCTGTAGCTCATAGTAAATCACCTTTGATGCAAAATAGTGCATTGAAATCACTTGCTATCAACGGGTTTTATGATAAATATCTTTTGCTTGACGGTTCAAAAATAAAAGAAGAGTTTAAAAAGCTAGATTTAAACGGTGCTAATATAACCATTCCACACAAAGAAGAGGCTTTTAAGAATGCCGATGAAGTAAGAGGAATAGCTTCAAAAATAGGTGCGGTAAATACATACGTGAAAGAAGATAATAAAATAGTAGCTTACAATACTGATGCACCAGGGTTTATGAAAGCTATAGAAGAGTTCGGTGAAATAAAAAGTGCTTGTATCTTGGGAGCAGGAGGAACGGCAAGAGCCATAGCAGTGGCACTTAAAGATGCAAATATAGAAGTAACAGTAATCAACCGCTCACGTGAGGGAAGGTTAGAGTTTTTTGAAAACTTGGGCTGTACTTGCTATACAACAGATGAACTCTTATCTCTATCCGCTATCCACTACCCACTATCCACTATAATAATCAACACAACAAGTGCAGGTCTAAAAGATGATTTATTGCCTGTTCCAAAAGAGCTTTTAAAACAACTTATGAAAAATACTAAATTTGCCTTTGATTGTATTTACGGGAAAATAACACCGTTTTTAGCAATGGCAAGAGAGCTAAATCTTAGATACAAAGACGGTAAAGATATGCTTTTGTATCAAGGTGTTTTGGCATTGGAGCTTTTTCTTGGGACTAAAATCACACAAAGCACTATAAAACAGATGGATAAATGTTTAAAATAATAGTTTTTATCGTGATGGCATTTATATATATAAATGCAAACGAGACAAAAAGGATAGAAAATCTAAAACAATTTATCGGTTCTCTATCCATAAAAAATACGGAACAAAAAATAAACTCCGTCAATCTATATTTCAACCAAATAGTACCTGCTTACGATTCTTTTAGCGACGTCAATCGTGATGAATGGGACACTATGATAGATTTCGTCAAAAAGGGCAAGGGTGACTGCGAAGAGTATGCCATAAGTAAATATGAAACTCTCAAAATGTCGGGAGTCGATGAAAACAAACTCTATCTTATGGTAGTACGTGAAAGAACTAGACAAAATAATGAATTTCACCTAGTCACAGCCTACTATGAAACAAAAACCAACCCTTTGATACTTGATAATTTAAGTTTTAAAGTGCTTCCTTTGAGTAAACGGATTGATTTACACCCTATTATGATTTTCAATGAGGAAAACTCTTACAACGTCGATAAACTAGGTAGAAAAATCAAAGTATTAATTCAGAATTTCCATTAAAATTAAGACAACTAAAACAAAAGTTAAATAATCAAACGGAACTTTACAAACCATTTTAAATAAACTTATGATACTATTTTAATTTAAAAATACAGGGGATTATTAATACAATGAACAAACACAAAACTAGAGCCGACCAAATTGTTGATTTCGTCTATATCGCTACTCTTTTATTTATTTTCGCTTCTACGGTGCTTCTTGGTGCTATTGTGGCTCCTGTGGTATTTAATAGCGGATTGTATCTTGATAATACTACACTTGGGAGATTTGACAACGGTCTATTGATGAGTGAGATATTTAGAAGATTTGGAAATATACTCAATCTTGCACTACTAATAGTTACCGGGTATCATGCCTACAAGTACAAAGAGTTTTTGGCATCTTATTTAACTATTGTTGCATTTGCCGTATTTGCTATTAGTTCTTTGCTTTTTAACTTCTATTTTAGTGAAGGAATTTTTGCTTTTATTATGAAAGGTGAAATATGGATAGAGCAAAATATAGCACTTTTTGAGGCTTTTCACAAAGCAAGTGAAATAGATTTCGGTGTAATAATGTTTTCTTCTCTTACCCTTTCTATCTTGGCATTTAAACACAAATTTCACTCTTAATTTACAAAAAACAAATACAAAAGAACCTCTTAATTGGATAAAATTTATCAAAAACAATTAAGAGGTCTTTATATGAAAGTAATTTTATCTATTGCAGGGAGTGATAGCGGAGGTTGTGCCGGTATTCAAGCAGATATTAAAACAGCCGAAGCTTTTGGATGTTTTAGTACCACTTGCATAACTGTTCTAACGGCTCAAAATACCACAGGCGTAAAAGAGATATATCTTATAAATACTTCATTTATTAAAAATCAACTAGAGGCTATATTTGAAGACTATGAGGTGTCTGCCGTAAAAACAGGGATGCTTTTTGATAAAGAGATTATAGAAACTGTCACATCTATACTTGTCGATAAAAACATCCCTATAGTAGTTGACCCTGTTTGTATCTCAAGAAGCGGAGATAAACTACTAAAAGAAGATGCTATAACGGACATTCCCGAACTAAACACCAAGATTCCCTTATTTAAGGGATTTTAG
>DYJR01000028.1 GCA_020723015.1 Arcobacter nitrofigilis | reverse complement strand
GGTGTTATCGGTTCAGCTGTCGCTGCCGGTGTTTTATTATCAATTTTTAAATAAATAAGGATAGAAATGTCATCTGATAAAGTCGTTAAACTTGGATTGGACGCTAAGTCTGTAATGAGAAATACAGACATCAAAACTCTTAGAGAGTTGGCAGTAAAAAATGAAGGTGCAAGCATCTCTTCTAGCGGTGCATTGATGGTAGATACCGGTATATTTACAGGTAGAAGCCCTAAAGATAAATTCTTTGTAAATCAGGATCCTTCAAATAAATATATAGCTTGGGGAAATGTAAACTTTTCTGTGAGTGCAGATATATATAAAAATTTGCGTGAATTGTCAACACAACAATTTACACAAAAAGATTTATTTGTAACAGATGTATTTTGCGGTGCTAGTTTGGATAGTAGAAGGTCTATAAGATTCATTACGGAACTTGCATGGCAAGCACATTTCATACAAAATATGTTTATCATGCCTACAGAGCAAGAACTTGAAAATTTTAAGCCTGATTTTACAATATATAATGCTTGTAAAACTAATAATCCAAACTGGAAAGAGCAAAACTTACATTCAGATGTATTCGTAGTTTTTAATATAGAAGACAAAGAAGCTATTATAGGTGGAACTTGGTATGCCGGTGAGATGAAAAAAGGTGTATTTTCTATGATGAACTACTGGCTTCCTTTAGACAACAAGCTTCCGATGCATTGTAGTGCTAATATAGGTGACAATGGTGACACTGCCCTATTCTTCGGACTAAGCGGAACAGGTAAAACAACACTTTCTACGGATCCCAAAAGACACTTAATAGGTGACGATGAACATGGTTGGGATGATAACGGCGTATTTAACTTTGAAGGTGGTTGTTATGCTAAAGTAATCAATCTTGATCCAAAAAGTGAACCTGAAATATATGCAGCTATAAGAGAAGGTGCTATACTAGAAAATGTCGTTCATGACGAAAACGGCAATGTTGATTATACCGACGGTAGCAAAACTGAAAACACTAGAGTTTCTTACCCTATATCACATATAGACAATCATCAAAAAAATTTAATGGGTAATCACCCGACAAATATTATTTTCTTGAGTGCAGATGCTTTCGGTGTACTACCTCCTGTATCTAAGCTTACAAAAGAACAAGCTATGTATTATTTCTTAAGTGGATATACCGCTAAAGTAGCTGGAACGGAAAGAGGTATTACTGAGCCTGTTGCAACATTTAGTGCATGTTTCGGTGAAGCATTTTTACCGTTACACCCTACCGTATATGCTGATTTACTCGGTAAAAAAATAGATGAACACAACGTAAACGTATATCTTGTAAATACAGGATGGAGCGGAGGTAGCTACGGCGTAGGTAAAAGAATGAGTATCAAAAATACTAGAGCTTGTATCAACGGTATATTAGACGGTTCTATCAATAATAGCGAATTTGATGTATTACCTATTTTTAATCTTTCTATACCAAAAACACTAAACGGTGTTGACACTGAAGTATTAAATCCAAGAAATACATGGACAAATAAAGAAGAGTATGATGCTACGGCAAAAAAACTAGCCGGTATGTATATTACAAACTTCAAAAAATATTTAAAAGAAGATTCTCATTTTGACTATACAAAAGCAGGTCCACAGCTTTAATTGACAAATTAAATATACCATCTAATCTTTTTAGATGGTATAATGCTTTATCATACTACAAAAAGTGGAGCATTTATGACTATTAATCACTTTTTAAATGAATTTAAACAAAAATCGGACAACATTACCTTTTTATCAATTCAACATTTTTTGATGAAACTCTATAAAGATGGAGATGAAGTAACAGATATTGAAGAAACTCTATCAAACTACCCTTTATATTTGAAATATTTAAATGATTTTGCCGGAAAAATATATAAACAATACGATAGCAGTATAGACGAAATTTATGCAAATACGTGTCATATTATGAATATTGAGCCTGATAACAGATATTTGTTTAATTATAGACTTGCTAGGTTAGAACTTAATAATATTGCTAGAATCATGAATATCCAAAATGAAGATATAAAAATACAAACCGTAGAAAAACGATTTGATGAATTTCAGAAGCTCCTTAATTCTAAATTTTATCAAGAAAATCAAGAAACATATAAAGCAAAAATCGTTCGACTAGAAAAAAATTTTGAATTACTCAAGCAACTATTTAATTAGTTGCTTTTCTCATATAAATTATACTATAAACTAGCGGTACGAAATATAAATTCAATATAGTCGCCCACATCAAACCAAATCCCAAAGCAACTGCCATCGGTTGTAAAATAAGAGCCTGACCAGAAGCAAAAAACATCAGTGTAATCAGCCCTAAAAATGTAGTTATAGAAGTAATCAATATAGGTCTAAGTCTAAGCATTGCATAAGTTTTTATTTCATTTATAGTTTTTGCTTTCTTAATAAAGTCCATCATAATAATACCGTCGTTAACTATAACTCCTGCAAGCCCTACTATACCTATTAAAGTTGTCATACTTATATTAAGCCCCATTATATAATGTCCAAGAAAAACACCAAATACACTTAGCGGAATAGTACTTAATACTATCAAAGATTTTACGAGTGAATCAAACATCCACACAAGTGAGACAAAAATTAATAAAATTGCTATCAAAAAAGCTCTAAGCATCTCTTTTTGTATTTTCTTATTTTCTTGTTCTTCTCCCTTTATCTCTACTTTTACGTCAGTAGCTACATTATTAAATACAGGTGCCAATTCTTCATAAATTTCATGTGATGTTTTTCCGTTTAAGACGGCAGTAAGAGAGTTTATTTTGACACCGTTTTCCTTATAAATTTGTGAATAAGCAGGTATTTCTAAAACGTCAACTACTTCAGCCAAATGGACAAGAGATTTTGTACCAGGAACTTGTATTTTATAATTTTTAAAATCTTCTAAGTAATCTTTTGATTCAGATTGAAGCTTTAGTTTCACTATACCTTTATCATTTATAATCTTTGAGTATTCACCTTTAAAATATAAAGGTTTTAAAGTTTGAACGATATAAGCTTCATCTATACCTAAATTTTGACCGTACTGATTCGGTTTTAATTTTAGTTCAGTGTTTCCTTCCAATAAATCATCATTAATATTACTTACGCCGTCTATATTTTTTAAAGCATCTTTAAAGCTTTTAATGGTTGTTGCAACTGCTTGTGAATTACCACTAAATGCAATTTCAATATCATTCTTTACAATACCTGTTTGTGGAACAAAAATTTTCAATTCATCAAATTCATTTTTATCCAATGTACCTAAGGCGTCTAAAATCTCATTTTTTATCTTTATTGCCGTTTTTGTTCTTACCATTTCCGTAGAATCATACTTAGGAGACAAATATGGATTGATATATTTTTCTACAAAATTATCAGGTGCTTTTTCTCGTAGATTAACAAAAATATGGAAATAAAACTCCTCAAGCATGGCTTGATTTTGACCGTCTAATTTTAGCCCTACGATTGAACTAATAGATCCTATATCATCACCGAATTGAATATTCTTTAATATCAAGTCTTCAATTTTTTTTACTTTTGCTTCGGTTTGTTCAAGTGTATTACCGGTACCTACGGAACCGCTTATATAAACCTGTGTCGTATCAAAATTAGGCATAAATTGGAATTTCATATTTTTAAATAACAATGTTGTTGCTAAAGCTATAGTTGCTATTATTATAAAAAGCGACACCCATCTTTTATCTAATACTTTTGTTAATAAATAGTTATATATAGCTTTATTTTTTTCCCATATCAAGTCTGCTTTTTGTGATGTTTTTTCGACTTTAAATATCTCGTTTGCATGTAACGGTAAAAAATAAAATGCTTCAAGTAATGAACTAAGTAAAAGTATAGCTATCATAACTGGTAATACTTGCATAAATTTGCCAACTTGACCCGTCATCATAAGTATAGGTAAAAAAGCAAATATTGTTGTAGCCGTTGCAGTTAAAACTGCAGGATACATTTCGATTGTGCCATCAATGGCAGCTTGAAATCTATCTTTGCCCTCTTCCATGTGTCTATAGATATTTTCACCTACTACTATAGCTTCATCTACAAGCATACCTAGTGCTATTAATGCTCCAAGAAGTGTTAGCATATTCAAACTAAAACCTAGTTGTTCTGCACCGATAAGCCCTATCATAAAACTAGTAGGAATACCTATAGCAACAACTATTGCTATTCTTGCATTTATAAAATAAAATAATGCTGCAAATAAAAGAATAATACCGAATGCAATATTTGATACTACGTTATTGAGTCTATTTTTTATCCAAACTGAAGTGTCCGTATATGTATCAAACTCATACTCTGCGTATTTTTCTTCGTAAGAATTCAATAGTTGTTTAATTTTTTTAACTAATTCTATAGAATCACCCGTTTCACCTTTGCTGATACTTATGGAAATATTTCTATTGGCATTAAATCTTGATATTGTATCAGGATCCGATAGATTTAGTGAAACATCTGCAATATCTGCAAGATAAAAAGTTTTACCTGAAACTTTTATTTTAGTTTTTTTGAGATTTTCTATATCCGTAGTACCGTTTTTTGTACTTAAGTAATAGTGTATATTTTCTTCTTTAATAGTACCTATAGGGGTTATATTCGATATACTTGATATTGATGCTATAATTGTCGATTTATCTAAATTAAAAGCCTCTATTTTCTGGTCATTCAGACTTATCACGACCTCTTCATCGGAATCACCTCGTATAATTACTTCATTTAAATCTTCAAATTTCATCAAATCATTTTTAACAATATCAGCCATATCAAGAAGTTCTTTTGTAGTTTTATTATCACCGTAAATAGCTACAGTAATCAAAGGAAATGAATAATCAATAGCCTTTACGACAGGTTCATCCATATCATTCGGTAAATTTACCCTTACTTTAGTTACAATATTTTTTACATCGTCTATAACGTCTTTTGTTTTATATCCATCTTTTAATTCGGTTATAATTGAGAAAAAACCGTTATTAACCGTTGACGTAACCTTTGCAGAGCTATTGAGATTGATAAGATTTTCTTCAAGTTTACTCACTGCTATTTTATCCAAGATATCTGAACTTGCACCTATATATGTACCTGCAATAGATATAGAATCAAGCTTAGAAGGAGGAAAAATCTCTTTAGGAATATTAAGATACGAGAAGATAGAGACAACAAACAAAAAGAAAAGTAACATATGGTTAAGTATCGGTTTTTGTATGCCGAATTTTACTAATCTTTCTATCATTTGCCCTCATTCATCTTATATTGTAGTATTATGGTATCTAGTATTTGATTTTGAAACTTCATATCTTCAAGTTGAGTATAAAGCGCTCTATTCTCTTCTTTTAAAGATATGTAATGAGAGTATAGCTTATTTATATTTCTGCTTGTATAGTAAATATTGTTCTTAATATAAATTTTCGGCAAATATAAGCCAAGTAATGACGATGATATTATAAGTACTATCAGTAGTGATTGTTTTTGTGTAATATTAATCAAGTTTAAATATCCTTAGCTTTGTGCTTCTACTTCTTGGATTTTGTTTTATTTCATTACTAGAAGCAGTTATAGGTTGCTTTGTTAGTATTTTGCCAATCGCATTGTTATTGCCACATGTACATCTATACGCTTCAGGTGGGCAGATACAATTCTTTGACCACTTTTTGAAGTAGTTTTTGACTATCCTATCTTCAAGAGAATGAAAACTTATAATAGCGATAATACAATCGGAAGGTCTGTATTTTTCAATACTTTCAAACAGTTCATTCAAAACATCCAACTCTTTGTTTACCTCTATTCTTATTGCTTGAAAAGGCAATGTTGCAGGGTGTATCTTACCTTTATAAAAATTTTTTGCAAACATATCCGACAGCTCTTTAGCACTGCTAAAAGGTCTATTTTTAATAACCAAAGAGGCAGCTTTTTTATATTCTACTACTTCTCCGTATTCTTTAAAAATTCTTTCCAAATCAATTTGACTATAGTGATTTACTACGTAATTTGCGTCAAGCTCTTGATTTGTATTCATTCTCATATCAAGAACTTCACTCTCAAATCCAAAACCCCTACTTAGTTTATCGAGCTGTAAAGATGAAACACCGATATCTGCTAGTAATCCCCTTATCTCAAATGTGTGAAAAGTATTAAAAATATCTTTAAAATTACCTTGATTGAATACTACCCTATCGCCGTAAGCGGATAATCTATTTTTTGAAAATTTTAAAGCTTCATCGTCTTGGTCGTTGCCTATTATCTTTATATTTGTATTTTGCTTCAATAAAGCTTCCGTATGCCCACCGTATCCCAGTGTACAATCAATAATATAGCCGTCTTGTACATCTTTAAAAGTATTCAAAACTTCATTTAATAAAACAGGAATATGAGGTGATTCCAAAATCAAAACCTTTTAAGTAAAATAAAGCTATTATAACATAATTTAAATTAGAGGGTTTTTGCAATGGTTGATAAGAGTATAGAAGAGTTATTGTCAAATATTTCACTTACACTGTTTAGAAAAAACTTTTTTGGTATATATCACGGCTCAATTTCTGCAAAACTAGACTATCATAGCTTTGTTATTAATACAAGTGATGCAATCTTTGATAGAATAGATAGCAAAACATTATGTAAATTAGCTACTATAAATAAAGATTATAGATGGAAAGTGGCAAGTATTGAAGCGGATATTCATGCCTCTATTTATAATCATATACATGAAGCAAAATATGTAGCATTTGGGATGCCCCCTTATACCACTGCTTATGCTATAAATAATGATATTATAGAGTGTGTTGATTATTTCGGGAAAATACTTTATGATAAGATACCTGTTTATAATCCTGGTGATTTTAATACGTGGTACCAAAGAAACTCATTGGAAGTAACAAAATTTTTAAAAGAGAGTCCTCATCATATTATGGTTATTAAAGGTATCGGAGTGTATGCTTATGACAGAGATATACATGAACTTGTAAAAAAAGTAGCGATTTTAGAGAATAGTTGTAGATTGCTTAGCTTGACGGGTAGTTCACAAATGGCTAGTTTATGTGTAGAATAATTATAAAATATTGAATTTTAAGGTATTTTTTTAATATTTTTTATAAAAAAATGTTAATTTTTATCTTTTTTAAAGGTTTAATATTATAAAGTTTTATAAGTTTTAATTTTAACAAGGAGTTTTTCATGAACAAAGCTGAATTCGTAGATGCAGTTGCCGCTAAAGCCGGCTTATCAAAAAAAGATGCTAAGGGTGCAGTAGATGCAGTTTTAGAAACATTAACTGAATCTTTAGTAAAAGGTGATGGTGTTAGTTTTATAGGTTTCGGTACATTCTTTACAACTGCTAGAGCTGCTAGAACTGCAACAGTTCCGGGAACAGGTAAAAAAGTTCAAGTTCCTGCAACAAAAGTTGTTAAATTTAAAGTTGGAAAAGCTTTAAAAGACGCTGTTGCTAAGTAATTATTAAGCAATATTGTCGTATAATTTTACCCATCTTAAAACGGATGGGTTTTTTATGCCGATGTGGAGAAATTGGTAAACTCAGTAGATTCAAAATCTACCGCTTTACGGCTTGTCGGTTCGAGTCCGACCATCGGTACCACTCACTTTTTCTTTTAATCCATCTTTACAACAATATCCTGAAGCGTATTTGCACTAATATGAATCCTTTTACCTATTTCTTTTAGTTGTGCTAAAATCTCTTTGTGTATGAAAACCTTTTGAAAATCACTTTCTCGTGATAGTTTAACCATTTCCTCAATATATGCTTGATTGAGATGCTCTATGATATTTCTTGTTTTATCTGCAATTTTGGACACTTCACCGTTTTTTGCATAGCTTAATGATCCAAAGCCTTTATTTAACATATCTGCCGATTTGTGAATTAAATGAAACATATGTTTGTATTCATTGAGATTATGTATTTCATAGGCTTTAACCTCTAAAACGAAATGTTTTGCAGACAAAGTTATCCAATCAAGCTGTGTAATAGCCCTATATATAGACTCTCTATCTATAGGTGTAATAAATGCGCCTAAAAGCGTATGCATATTTTTATTTTTGATCTCTTTTGTTTTATGTTCATCTGCTTTGATAAAGTCGCAAGCCGTTTCTTTTTCTTTTATAAAACAATCGTACAAATCATCAATGATTTTATATGTAGCCAAAGATTGCTCTTGTAGCATACCCAAGAAATTGATTTCGTGAGGAATGATATATTTTTTAAACAAAGATTTGATACTCATATTTTATCCTTTTATAAAAGTTAATAGCAAAAAACAATAAACTGCACCTAGTAACATAGATATAGGTATGTTCAAAAACCAACCGCCTATTATGGAAAAAACGGTTTTCCATCTTATATGTTTAGGCTTTTCCGCACCTCCTACACCTATAAGAGTAGCCGTAACTACTTGTGTAGTAGACGTGGGTGCACCCATATATGTAGCTATGGTATTTATCAATGCAGAACCCATCTGGTCGGTAAATGAGTGTATAGTCTTGACTTTTATGATACCGTATCCAAGAGTTTTGATGATACTCCAACCACCGAATAAAGTCCCTACGGAGATAGATGCTGCACAAAGCAATATAACCCAAAAAGGGACGGAAAAGCTCGTAATTACACCGCTTGATAATAGTGCCATAGTAATAATAGCCATCCCTTTTTGTGCGTCGTTGGCACCGTGTGAAAAGCCAAGCCAAGAGATACTTAGATATTGTGAAAAAACAAATAGTTTTCTACTTTGAAGAGTAAATCTACTAAATAAAACCATAAATATTTTCATCAATATAAAACCTGCAATAAATCCGGCAATAGGAGAGAAGAAAAGTCCCGCAACAATCTTCATCACACCCTCAAGACTTCCGCTTTGAATAGAGTCAATACCCCAGTTTATATATTCGTTACCCACTCCAAAAAGTGCAGAACCGACCAAGCCTCCAACCAAAGAATTTGTCGAAGAAGAAGGTAACCCTAATTTCCAAGTAACTAGATTGTATGTAACGGCAGAAAACAAACCTGATATAATGATACTTTGAGCTACTATATGTTCCGTATTATTGAGATTTATAAAAGTACCTATAGTGTCAGCAACCGCAAGACTAATCAAAAACGGGGAAATAAAAGTGCATAACGTAACAAGTAAAATAGCAACTGTCGGAGTCATCGCCCTTGAAGCTATGGCAGTAGCCACCATATCCGAAGCATCATGAAAACCGTTTGTAAAATCAAATAATGAAACAGTTACAACCGTCAAAATAAGGAGAAAAATAAGTATATCCATTGGCAATCTTTAAAATCAGATTATAACTTGAATTATACATAAATACGGTTTGATTTGTGCTGAATGATAATTGTGTTTTTCGGCTTTGTAAGTGGCGGACAGAGAGAGATTTGAACTCTCGGTACCCTTGCGAGTACGACACCTTAGCAGGGTGCTGGTTTAAGCCACTCACCCACCTGTCCATATTGTGAAGGAAACTTTCGCTTCGCTCGTTTTGAGAATGGTATTATATCTTCTAAAAGCTAAATAGTTACTTAAAAAGTAGTAGAATTTTAGATATTTTCTAAAATTCTTCCAACTACACCTTTGGGGTCATCGCTTTTATATATAGGTCGCCCTACTACGATAAAATCTATTAAATTTTCTTTTGCCATTGCTATATCGGCAACTCTTTTTTGGTCACCGCTATCTTCACTAAAAGGTCTAATCCCTGGAGTCAATGTAATAAAATCCCCACTTGTGGCATTTTTGATAGCTTTACTTTCATAAACAGAGCTTACAACTCCATCAAGTCCAGCTTCATATGAGTCTTTTGCAAACTTGATAGCCGTTAATGTCAAGTCCTGATTATAAACATCTCTAAACCCTGCTTCATCAAAGCTCGTCAAAGCAGTAACAGCTAATACTTTCGGGCGATTATGGATATTATGCAATCTTTTCATCACTTCACGCATCGCCTCTTTGCCGGCACTTGCATGGATATTAAACATATCAATGCCAAGTCTAGCTACTTCCTCTGCTGCATCAGCGGTAGTATTTGGTATATCATAAAGTTTTAAATCAAGAAAGATTTTAAAATTAGGATTTATTTGTTTTATCTCTTTTAAAAAATCTTGACCATCTCTGATATATGAACGTAACCCAACTTTCAACCATACATCAAAGTCTTTTATCTCTTTTATAATCTTTAAATTTTCTTCTTTTCTATCAAGATCAAGGGCAACGCAAAGTTTCATTATTTTGCCTTGTTAATATTATCCAACACACCGTTGATTAGTCTAGGTGCATTATCACTTGCTAGTTTTTTTGCTATTTCTACGGCTTCGTTGATAATAACAGGCTTATCAAGGTCACTAAATAAAATCTCGTAAACGGCAAGTCTTAGTATAGCTTTTTCTACGTTTCCAAGAGCATCAATACTATTTTTTGTAAGATGTTCTTCTATCTCTTTATCTATAACTTCAAGATTTGCTATGACACCTTTGAAAAGTGTATCTGCAAAGTCTTTTTGTTTGTTTCTGATTTTTTTATCTTCAAGTATCTCATCGCTAAATTTAGCAATATTGACATTTCCCAAATCATAAGCGTATAAAAGTCCTACTATAGACTCTCTTGCTTGTGTTCTAGTAGCCATTACTTAACACCCATTGCGTTATATAGACTTAACATTTCTATGATTACCGTCATAGCTTCAGCACCTTTATTTCCTGCTTTACTTCCTGCTCTTTCTATAGCTTGTTCTATCGTGTCAGTCGTAAGTACACCGTTTGATACAGGTTTACCAAACTCTAAAGATACATTTGCTATCCCTTTTGTAGCTTCAGCCGCAACATAATCAAAATGCGGTGTACTTCCTCTTATAACTGCACCCACACAACAAACAGCATCATATTTGCCGGTTTGTAATGCTTTTTTTAGTGCCATAGGTATTTCAAATGCACCAGGAACAAGTATCAAATCAAGATTTTTTTCTTCCCCGCCGTGTCTTATGAAAGCATCTTTAGCACCTTCAACAAGTCTATCTGTTATGATATGGTTAAATCTTCCATTTATTATAGCAACTCTTTCGTTACCTTCAAGTCTTAGTTTTCCTTCAATTATATTCATTGCCTATCTCCAATAATTTATTACGATATTGTATCTTATATTTGATTATCTAATGTTTAATGCCGTTTTAATAGCAAAAATTTGCTCTATTGTTTTGTACAAATCTTCTATTGTTAACATATTCGGTCCATCACTCAAAGCACAACTCGGGTCAAAATGGGTTTCAAAGAAAAATCCATCTACACCTACTGCTGCAGCTGCACGAGCAAGTGCAGGAACGATAGCACTATTTCCGTCCGTCGTCTCACCCGTACTAGGTACTTGAGCCGAATGGGTTGCATCAAAAAGTACGGGAGCATACTCTCTCATAGCAATTAAGTTTTTCATATCCACTACCAAAGCACCGTATCCAAAAGTATTTCCTCTTTCACATAGCCATACACCGTTTTTCTTGCTGTTTTCGTAGCTTACCGTTTTTTCACCTCTTGTTTGAAGAACCTTTGCTACCGGGTGTTTCATACTAGCAGCTGCTAAAAACTGCCCTTTTTTGATATTTACTTTTGCGTTTGTTTTACCTGCAGCTACAAGCAAATCAGTTTGTCTGCATAAAAACGCAGGTATTTGCACCACATCAGCCACCTTTGCAACAGGCTCAACCTGATAAGACTCATGAACATCGGTAACTATTCTATAACCAAACTCTTTTTTTACTTCGGCTAGTATTTTGATACCCTCTTCAAGTCCAGGTCCACGAAAACTATCTATACTTGTACGATTTGCTTTGTCGTAACTAGCTTTAAAATAAAAATCAACTCTTTCATCTTGACTTAACTTTTTCAAGCCTTCCGCCACTTTAAAAATACTCTCACGACTCTCTATTACGCAAGGACCTGCTATTATTATTAATTTTTCCATTTTTCCCTCATTCAACATTTTTATTAATTCTCCAAATCCAATTTTCTCTCAAAAACCTTATCAATATCATCATGCACCCTACTATTTTTATCCAAAAACATCAAATTACCTTTGTTTAGTTCTCTATAATGCTTTAACCCCATAACCGCCAAAAGACCACGTATCCCTTTTAGTATATTTTTGTGATAGTTTTTTATATAATCGGCATGTTTGTACACCAGATACTTAGAACGTATCGCTTTATCTTGGGTAGCAAGTCCAACAGGACAGCTTCTACCAGTAGTACCGCTACAATACCTAGCTCTTATACACCCTGCACTCATCATAAAACCACGCCCTATTTGTACAAAATCTGCACCTATAGCAGAGCTATTACCACATCATCGGGAGTTAGTATTTTACCGCTTGCACTTATTTTGACGTGTCCTCTGATACCGTATTTTCTAAGAACTTTATCTACCAAATAAACACTATCTTTTATATTGAGCCCTATTCTTTCCATCATTTCAATAGGTGCAGTAGCACTTCCACCGCTTCCGCCGTCTATGGATATGAAGTCAGGGTATTTGTTGTTACCTGAGTCAATTCTTCTTTTTATCTCTTTGGCGAAAGGCTCAATGTTATTATAGTCTGATATAACTATTTTTATTCCTACAGGTTTACCGCTTAGTTCTTGGAGTTCTCCGATAAAATCGAAAAGTTCTTCAACACTATTTGCATAAGGAAAACGATTTGGTGCAAAAAAGTCTTTATGTGGCTCTATACCACGATAATAAGCTATAGCTTCGGTCACTTTATTTGCAGTTAGCTTTCCGCCTGTTTGTTTTGCACCTTGAGCTAGTTTAATTTCGGTCATTCTACAAAAACTCATAACCTTTTGGTATCTGATAGGGTCAAAATTACCCTCTTTATCCCTACAGCCGTTTAGTGATGAACTTATCTGCCATATAATATCCGGCATATCCGACGGAACCGTTTTTGGGAATTTTTCTAACGGTGCATTCCAATTCGGTCTATGAAAACGTTTTGTTTTTTTGATTAAAAACATAAGTTTCAGCAACGCTAGAATCCCCCAAAACCATATTTCTATATATTTCAGATGCTATTTGCCCGTTTATCAATTTTCTAAAAAAATTAAAAATTTTTATTTGATATGGCGTACCTTCGGCTATATCCATATAACCTTCATCACAATTAGTATGAGTGATGAAAAAATTGGTTGTTATAGAACCTTCACCGCTATTTATTGGGAAACCGCCTAGAAATGCCCATCTTACAAAAGCCCTAGTACCTTCAGGTGATATTGCACCGTCACTCATTGCTGAACGTGCAATAATAGATTTTGATACAAACGGATATTTTCTATTTTTACCGAATATTACACTAAAGTCATCGCTCACTTCATCATCATTATAAGCTATAATGGCATGTTTTAACATAAATTTCGGTTTAGGTAACGGTTGAGCCGGTGCAAAAGAAGCATAATTCGGTAAATCTTTTGCTGCTTTATATACCCAATCAAGCTTGTCTTTGGATTCATAAAATTTCTCATCACCGAAATATTGTCTCAAAGGCTCACGTAATTCTTCAAAAAAATACCTAAATCTACCTATTATCGGGTAATTTTTAAGAAGTTGATGTTTTCTTTGTATATATTTGTCGTATACAAACCACAAAAAAAGTATTAAAGCTATAATGAAAAACCAAATCAAATAAAACTCCTTTACGATTTAATAGAACTATTAGTGGCAACCAAAATACCACTTAAAATAATAAGTACTATACCAAAACTTACCATAAAAGACGGGAAAGCATCTCCCAAAAATAAACCCAAAATGATAGAAAAGATTATATTGGTGTAACCAATCGTTCCTACTATGCCGGCTTTTGTAGATGAGTAAGCCTTAGTCATAAAAATCTGTGCATAGGTAGAAAATAGCCCAAGTAATGCTATATATAACCAACTAATACCGCTTGGCATCACAAAAGGGGCTATGGCAAAATCCCAAAAGCTACTTTGATAAAAATTTCCTATCAACATCAAAATAAGAGGTCCTACCGTGCCTACCGCCATAAAAGAAAACACTATAGCTTTTGTATCGTAATAGTTTTTTAGTTCCCTTATACTAGTATAAGCCATAGCAGCCCCTACTCCACTCAAAATACCAAGCCAGTCGGTTTTACTAAGAGTCAAAGGGTTGAAACTAGTAATAAACATAATACCTACAAACCCTACAAATACTCCGCACCAAGCATAAAAATTGAGTCTTTCTTTGAGTAGTACGTATGCAAAAATAGCCGTAAATATAGGAGATGTTTTTGAAAATGTCATAGCTTCGGCAAGTGAAATATTTGCAATGTTATAAAAAAACATCAACAATGCACTAAAACCTATAAAACCTCTAAAAAAAAGCAAAAACGGCTTTCCTCCGATATTTTTGATGGGTGATTTATATAAAATATATCCTATGGCTATCACACCGAAAAGATTTCTAAAAAACACCACCTCTACCGAACTCATAGAGTTACTTAACTCTTTTGCAAAAGCCCCCATAAAGGCAAATAAAAAAGATGCAAAAAGCATATAGTAAATACCTTTTTTTACATCTTCTTGCAAAATTACCCCTTATTTTTTTCGCAATTATACCCAAAATCTCTAAAAATCAACTTCTTAGTTTTTTTTAGATATAATAATACAATATAAAAAACTGAGGTAATAATGGAACTAAAAAAAATAGCACTTATCGGACAGCCTAATGTCGGTAAAAGCTCACTATTTAATAGAATACTTAAAAAAAGAGTCGCTATAGTAAGTGACATAAGCGGAACGACTAGAGATATTAGAAAACAAGAGATTACTATATTTGACAGACCTGCTCTTTTACTTGATACGGGCGGGATAGACGAAACTAACGATGCAATATTTTCAAACGTAAAAAGAATGTCCGTTGAAACGGCAAAAATGGCAGATATTATACTATTTATGGTGGACGGCAAAAAACTACCGGACGATAAGGATAGAGAACTTTTTTATGAGCTTCAAAAGTTGGGTATAACGTTAGCTTTGGTAATCAATAAAATAGACAACGATAAAGAGATGGAAAGAGTTTGGGAGTTTTATGAGTTTGGGATTCCAAGCGAACGAGTATTTCCTATTTCAGTCTCTCACAACAGGGGTACTAGAAAACTTCTTGAGTGGTTGAGTGAACAACTACCGGAAAACGAAGAGCCAATCAGTGAAGATTATGAAGATATAGAATATGAAGAAGATGATGATATGGCTTTGGAGGATTTACTAGAAGAGGAAGAAAATCCAAAAGAAGAAATTATAGATGAAAACATAAGGGTTGCTATCATAGGGAGACCAAATGTTGGTAAAAGCTCTATTTTAAATGCTCTAGTTGGATATGAAAGATCTATCGTAAGTGAAGTTGCAGGAACTACTATAGACCCTGTAGATGAAGAGTACGAATACAACGGTAAGCACATCACTTTCGTAGATACGGCAGGACTAAGAAGAAGAGGAAGAATCGAAGGCATAGAGAAATTTGCTCTGATGAGAACAAACGAGATGTTAGAAAAAGCAAATGTTGCTCTTTTGATTCTTGATGCTAGTAAACCACTGGCTGATTTGGATGAAAAAATAGCAGGACTTGTGGATAAATTTGCACTTGGTACGATAATAGTCCTAAACAAATGGGATGAAAATATGGATACCTATGAAAAAATGGTTGCTGAGGTAAGAAGAAGATTCAAATTTTTACATTATGCACCGGTGATTGCAGTATCTGCAAAAACAAAAAGAAGTATAGATAGACTTAAAGACAAAATAGTTCAAGTTCATGAAAACTTTTCACAAAGAATACCGACATCACAGTTGAATAAAATCATAAATGAAGCTGTAGTAAGACACTCTTTACCTAGTCCAAACGGAAGATTGCTAAGAATTTATTACTCTACGCAATACAAAACCCAACCGCCTACCATTGCACTTATTATGAATCGCCCTAGCTTACTACACTTTAGCTACAAACGATACTTGATAAACTTCCTAAGGGAAAATCTAAACTTTGAAGGTGTGCCTATCCACTTAGTGGCTAGAAGCAAACACAGTAACGAAGAAGAAGGTGAGGAGCAATAAGCCCCTTACTCTTCAAATATAACTATATCGTAAAGGCTTTTTTTGATTACCAGAGCCTTGTTTGAAGGTACTACTCCAAATTTATTTGCATCTTTTAGTTTCTTTTTATAAAACTCTAGTTCTTCTTGGAGTGATGCAATTTGTTCTTTTAGTTCTAAAACTATTTCAACACCTGCAAGATTTACACCTAGCTCTCTAGTAAGTTTTAGCACTATCTTAATATTTTCTATATCATGTTGTGAATAAAGTCTGATTCTACCGTTTGTACGTGATGGTTTAATAAGCCCTTCCCTTTCATACTGTCTTAAAGTCTGAGGGTGAATACCGAGTATTTCTGCAACGGCGCTTATTAAATATACGGGTTCATAATAACTGTTTTGCATACTTTACTCCTTTGGTAGTCTAGCTTCCATCATCTCAAGCAAATCTTTATCTATATTTTCAATTTTTGGTAATACTATATTTGCTTTTAAATACAAATCACCTCTTGTTCCGCTTGATTTATCCAATACTCCAAGCTCTTTAACTCTAAATCTTTGCCCTTGTTTTGTATTTTGAGGGACTTTTAACGAGATAGTTTTATGTAACGTAGGAATTTCCACTTTACCGCCGAACAAAGCATCCCTTAGACTTACGTCAAAAGTTTTGATAAGGTCGTTATTCTCCCTTGTGTACTCATCACTTTGGGCAATGTTTATTTTGATTATCAAATCACCTACTCTTGAGCCTACTTTTTTACCTTTTTCTTTTACTCTTATTTTTTGTCCGTCTTTGATACCCTCAGGTATCTTTACGTCAAAAGAGGTGCCGTTATTGAGGCTAACATGTTGCTTGCCACCAAGTATAGCAGTAGAAAAAGGTATAGTAATAGTAGCTTCTAAATCCAAATCTTCCTCTTCAAAACCGCTAAAGCCACCAAAACCTCCGCTTCTAAAACCACCTGTATTATTAAAACCGCGAGAAGAAAACCCTCCTCCTCCGAAGACGGAACGTAAAATCTCATCCAAATCTATACCGGCACCCCCTTGCCCCCTTGCAAAATCGTGGAAATTTTGCCCACCGAACATATTATCCCCGAATCTATCGTATTGAGCTTTTTTTTCAGGGTCGCTTAATACCTCGTAAGCAGCATTGATTTCTTTAAATTTTTCTTCTGCACTTGGGTCTTTATTTACATCGGGATGGTACTTTCTAGCCAACTTTCTGTAGGCTTTTTTTATCTCATCGGCTGTTGCATTTTCTTTTAATTCTAATGTATCGTATAAACTTTTTGCCATATATAACTCCTAAATAAAACAGTATTATATTTTAGTATAATTATATCATAAACTTGAGTCTATGTCAATCAACCTTTTAAATAATATGTATAAAAAGTATTATTATAAAACTCTTATCAATTATTAAGCTCAGATACTATAAAATGGACATTACATCACAATAAAAAAACCATCCTATAAAGAATAGCTTAAACAGCTAAACTTTTTTTAGGGCGT
>DYJR01000027.1 GCA_020723015.1 Arcobacter nitrofigilis | reverse complement strand
GGTATAATTTTTTAGGTCAAAAAATTGCACTTCAGATTTAAATTTTGGAACATATATAAGTATCGGTCAATACTTATATATGAGGTATTAATTCGTCCATCATAGTTTGTGCAGTTGCTTCCGTTTCAACTATAACGGTGGATAAGTTTAGATCTTTTAACATCTCTTTTTCTTCGAAGGTATTCACTTTCACTATGGTTTTTGCCGTAGAGCTAAGTGAGCTTACTGCTTCACAAATTAAAAATAATTTTTGTGAATTTCCTACGGAAATAAACACTGAACCCGCATTTTTGATATTTACAGATTCTAAGATATTTTTTTGCGTGGCATTACCGAATACTATAGGCTCACCCTCTTTTTTTGCTTTTTTTACGTTGTGATTATCACCTTCTACGATGATATAAGGCATATCGTTTTGTTTGAGAAGTCTTACTATATTTTTACCTAGTCTTCCGTATCCTATGACGATAGTATGACCTTCAAGTTTTTCAATATTTTCTTGAGATAATGCCGTGTCATTGTCTTGATTTGCTAATTTGTCAAAGATAAAATCGGAAATATTATCAAGATTTTTGACGATAAAGGGGGTAACTATCATTGATATTACTATAGTTATGATAAGAATTTGAGAAATCGTAGGGTCTATTAGATTGTTCGCACGAGCTAACTCAAATATAACCAGAGCAAATTCACCTAGCCCAAACAAAGAAAATGCTGTTTTTACGACTACTCTAGGCTTGTAGACAAATGTAAATATAAGGTACAGCATAACGACTTTTACAATCATGATTCCTATTAACAGTGCTATGATAGTACCGATATATTCGAATATAACACCGAATTGTAATTGCATACCTACCGTTATAAAAAATACACCCAATAGTAAATCTCTAAAAGGGATAAGATCGGCTTCAACTTGATGTTTGTAGTGGGTTTCAGCTATCATCATACCAGCCATAAAAGCTCCAAGTGAATATGAAAACCCAAGAGCATGGGCAGCGTAAGAGGCACCCATTACCATAAGTAGCACTGAACCTATAAAAATTTCATTGGATTTTGTATTGGTTACCCATTCAAAGAAAGGCTCTAAAAGTTTTTGACCTATAACCCATATACTAGCCATTAATACGGCAGCACTCACTAACGTACTGCCGAGAAGTTGAGCTATGTTGTCACTATCAAGGGAAAAAATAGTAATCATCAATAAAATAGGAATTACGGCAATATCTTGAAATAATAACACTCCAAACACGTTTCTACCGTGTGTTCTTGTTATTTCGCCTGTTTCGTTGAATAGTTTTAAAACAATTGCCGTTGAAGATAGTGCCAACGCAAGACCTATGATGATAGAACCTTTTGAGTCTAAATCAAAAAGATACATACCTATAATAGCAAATACGTTTGCGGTTAGAACAACCTGTAAAAGACCGTAAAAGAACACCTCTTTTTTCATTTGTTTTAGGTGGTTTATAGAAAATTCCAAACCTATGGTAAACATCAAAAACACTATACCAAACTCTGCTATCTCTTTTAGTTCATGGTTGTTTAGAGCATCATGAAGCCCAAAACCGTAGGCGATAGTAGTACCTGTTACTATATACCCTATAATAGTAGGAATCCCAAGCTTTTTAAAAATTATATTTAAAAAGGTAGCTAAAAAAAGCGTTATAACGATAATCTCTAACATACTATCCCTTCTATGATAAAAACCCTACTGATTTTTCACTGTCAAAAGTCCCTTTTTGCTCTTTTTTAATCTCTTCAACCACAAGTTCATTGGAAAAAATAGGGTTATCAAGTGGAGCTATTTTATAAGCTGCATTTTTGATAATAATCTCTATTTGTCCACCGGTTAAAGGGTATTTTGCAAGTGGTTTCATATCAAAATTTTTACTGTAAGGCAATCCTTTCGGTAACAACATATCCCAAAGTTTTAGTCTTTCTTCTTCGTTTGGTTTTAGAAACTCTATTTTATAGTTGAATCTTCTACTAAATGCCTTGTCTATCGATTCGAGCAAGTTTGTAGTAGCTATCAAAATACCGTCAAATCTCTCTATTTGTTCTAAAAAGATATTTTGCATTTGGTTGTGCATTTTTTCACTTCCGCTTTTTGCATCTTCCGTTCTTGTACTCAAAAACTGGTCTGCTTCGTTTAGAAGTAAAATAGGTTCCGATTTGGATTTTTGGACTATTGATTTGTAAGTGTCAAAAATATTTCTTACGTTTTTTTCGCTTTCACCCACATACATAGATAAAATCTTGCTACAATCAAAGCTTAATACCTTTTTCTTTAGAGATTTTGCAAGGGCTAAAGAGGTAAGGGTTTTTCCAGTTCCTGCAGCACCGTAAAATATAATTTTTGCATCTATCCCTTTTTTCTTATCTTTTATACCCCATTCTATAAGTCTGTTTGATACGTTTTTATCCACTTGTTTTAAAAGTGCTTCCAAAACTTCTTTTGTTTTTTTATTTAGAATTACCTCTTCAAGCCCTTTTTTAGGCTCTAAAAGTTCAAAAATATTTTGCTCCTTGATAAGAGTATCTATTTTGACTTTTTGTGTTCTACCTTTCTTTTTATTTGGATGTGAGATTTTGTAAAGTATCTCATCCGGGATATAAAAGTTTCTATTTATCCCGCCAAAAGGGGTAAGCATCTCATCATAATCAACTAAAGAGTTTGAGATAAGCTTACCGCTTTCTTCAAGAAGTGAACGATATTTTATCTTCTCATAGTCATCGGCACTTACCAAATCTATCAAAGAGTTCATATCTCTTATGGACTCGTCGTTTCCTGCATACTCCTCTTTTAAAAGTGCTAGAAATATCATCTGCTCTTTTTCATCAAGTCCGTATTCTTTGAAAAACTCTTCAAGCATTATGGAGCTGTTTGTGACTTTTACTCTCTCTTTGATTCTGTTTTCAAGGAGGGCTAGTTTTGACTTGAGTCTGTTAATATTCGGTGAACTTTCACCGAAATTGTGTTTTACTATATTTAGTTTTTGGGCAAGGTCTATTTTGAAAAACTGGTCTTGCAGATACTCAAGATGGTCACTATATGGGCTAACTTCAGGTAAAACAAACTCTAAACTACCGTCTTCTAGGAGTTTTAGAAATGCAGCCGATAGCGATACGGAGCTATTTAGAAGCTCTAATTTAGTAATCTCGCTTATTTTGATATGGTTGAATCCGCTTTGTACCATCCAGCCGAGTTCAAGTAGATTTTTTATGTGATTGATTTGTTCTAGGTGTTCAAACTTTTTAATATCGTAAAATTCGCCTAATATATCGACAACCATTATATTATCGACACCTTGAATATATTGTTTTAACAAATATTGTAATATTTTTGCCTCTTGCGTCGAACATTTAAGTTGTGCAAAGATATCCAGTTTTTCAGGGTGTTCAGTTTTTAAAAATTTTATTACTTCCGTCATCATTTACCTTCTAAAGAGTATAATAGTTCTATTTCTTGCTTCCAAATATCCGGGTCTATGGTTTCCAAAATAAGTGGAATATCATCCATTCTAGGGTCATTCATAAGAAGTCTAAAAGACTCTAGCCCTATTTGACCTTTTCCTATACTATCATGTCGATCAACTTTACTTCCAAGGGCAGGTTTAGCGTCGTTGATATGCATTCCCATAAGATATTTAAACCCTACTATTTCATCAAATTCCGCCCAAGTTTTCTCATAAGCATCTTTTGACCTTATATCATATCCTGCACTAAACATATGACAAGTATCTATACAAACTCCTATACGACTTTTGTCTTCTACTTTGTCGATAAGATATGCTAGATGTTCAAATTTATATCCGAGATTGCTCCCTTGACCGGCCGTATTTTCTATAACTGCTTTTACGTTTTTTGTGCTATCTAAAGCTTTATTGATAGAGTCTGCTATCAAATCCAAACATTCGGTTTCACTTATTTTTCTTAGGTGGCTACCTGGGTGAAAGTTGAGTCTATCAAGTCCTAAGATGTCACAACGCTCCATTTCGTCTATAAAGGCGTTTAGGGACTTTTCCCTTGAGTCACTTTCCGGACTTCCTAGATTTATCAGATAACTATCGTGCGGTAGTATGTGTTTTGGAAGAATCTTTGATTTTTCAAGATTCAAAAACCACAAATCAATAGTATCTTTATCGAGAGGTTTTGCAACCCATTGTTTTTGGTTTTTGGTAAAAAGTGCAAATGCCTTTGCCCCTATAGCCATAGCGTTTAACGGTGCATTATAAACCCCACCGCTACTGCTTACGTGAGCCCCTAAAAATTTCATAATTGTTCCTTTATTTTAATCAAAATATTGTTTTTGCTATCTTTGAAATATATGCCGTTATCGGTAGTATACGTATATTCTATACCGTTCATATTTGATAGCTCTTTACCTTGTAGGACTTCATAAAAAAAGCTTGACGGATAAGCCTTTGAAAAATGTTCATTATTAAACGACTGTGCACTTGTACAAGCCAAATCAGACGTGCATATTTTGTTTTCGTAAACTTTTAAAAATAAAATCGCTTGACCGAAATTGTAAATCTCAAGTTCGCATCGGTCTTTAAAAGTTTTTATAAACCCCATATCGGAGTATTTCATATCCGGAGTTTTTAAAACCACTAAAACGCTTTGTGTTTTTAGGGGTTGTTTGGTGTAACAACCGCTAAAAATTAGTATAATAAAAACAATACTAAAAAAATATTTCATTAATTTAGTGATGTTGTTTGGTGAAGTTTCATCAAACTTACATAAAAATTCGTTGTTTCAAAATCATCCAATAGACCGCTTGACGGAGATAGATTTTGGTGTATTCTTTTTAGTTTTTCGGTTCTATTCGGGAATAGAGCACTTAAAATAATAGATGAAATTTCTTTTCTCATAAATATAGCCGGAGGTATCATCCCAAGCTCAAATAACTCTAACAACGACGGTGAGTGGTATTTGATATGGTGGTGGCTACCGTGTGGGCATGAGCTGGTACTTACCAAAGTTTTACACTGGTCGCAATATACAAACTCGCTCATTACCTCTATATCTATGTCAACACCGCTTAGTGTATCTATGATAGACGACAACCCGTCACGGTCGAAAAATGCACCAAGACCTGCGTGGTTTTGCCCTATGATGATTTTGTCGGCACCGTAGTTTTTTGCAACTATGGCATTTAAAAGCATTTCATTAAAACCACCGAAAATATAAGTGTTTTCAAGAGGTATTAGTAATACTCTGCTTTTTGGGAGATAATGTTCTATAAAATATTCCAAACATTTATATCTTGTCTCAAAAGAGATAAAATCATCGGTGTACGGTTTTAGGATAAAAAGCACCATCAAATCACATTTTACTAGACCAGAACGGATAATTCTTTCGTGAACCCTATGGAAAGGTTTACCGGAAAGCATCATACAAGATACTTTTTTTGCTCCTGTTTTTTCTATGGCTTCTTTAATTTGTGCTTTATGTTCTTTTATATCTTCAAATTTAAGATTAAAATCACCGCATATTGCGTAGTTTCCTAAACGTCTATAAGTATCTTTTACCCCTTGGTGTTCAGGATTGTTGGTACCGTAGATGTTTTTTATCCTTTGGTCTTTGCATATTTTAAAGACTTCGTTTACGGTTATATCACCGATTACCTCTTTGTCACACACTAGTTTTATATTTTCACCGTGTTTTGCGTATTTTAATACTTCTTCATTTTTTTTACCGCTTGGGGCTAATACAAATGAAAACGGAAAACTTTTACCGCCGTAAACTTTCGTTTGGTCAACTTCTCTTGCTGTTTTTTCGTCCATCAAAGACATAACAGGCGCGAAAAGCCCCTCTTTTAGCATACCTAATGTAGCAACGGCTTCTTTATCTATGTAGAGATATTTTTCTTTCATTATAAAACCTCTTTTGTTTTTATATGCAGTTTGTATTATGATAACAAAAATAAGCTAAAAAATAAGAAGAGTTCGGTATTCGTTTATGTAATATAACCAAACTTTAAATCAACCTTAGATAAAATCTAAACATAATTGATAAAATATAGGAATAGTTTTGAGTAAAATAGTAGTTCAGATTTGTTGTAGCGTAGATAGCCACTATTTTTTGGAGTGTTTAAGGCAAGATTTTCCAAACGATGAGATAATAGGCTTTTTTTACAACCCGAATATTCACCCTTACACGGAATATATGCTACGTCTTAAAGATGTTGAGTTTAGCTGCAAGAAGCTTGGCATCACTCTTCTTGACGGGCTTTATGATATAAATAAATGGTATGAGATAACAAAAGGGTATGAAAATGAGCCTGAAAAAGGGAATCGTTGTACTATTTGTTTTGATGATAGGCTTGATGTTACGGTACTAAAAGCAAAAGAGCTAGGTGCGGATAAATTTACTACGACTCTACTTATGAGTCCTCTTAAATCCCAAGAAAAGCTTAAAATCATAGGTGATAATCTTGCAACCAAAAACGCTTTGGAGTTTATTTATAAAGATTATAGAAGCGGTAGCGGTGGTGTAAATCAATCTTTGGCGGTCAAAAACAATAGACTTTATAGACAAAATTATTGCGGATGTATGTATGCACTAAATGCCCAAAGGGAGGCACAAAATAGACTTTGCGATGAGCTAATAACCCCTATATCACAGCAGGTATTGCCAAACTCCATAGAATATAGACTTGCTTTGTTTGAACAAAGGGATAAGTTAGTAGATGAGGGTAAAGAGTTTTTTATAAAAAAGGTTGATTTTATAAATTATAGGCTTTTAAACGGGCTTCTTAAAATCAATAAAAACATAGTCCCGTCTTATATCGTGGCATATTCTTACCTAAAATCACAAAAAACAAATGCAAAGGTAGAATTTATTAAAGAGGGGATGGCATATTTGAGTAAAAACGGTATAATTTTACTCGACATAAATCGTTTTAACGATTTGACAAACAGCTCCTACAAAAGCATCAAAGAGCTTTTATCTAACCCTTTGAGTTTTGATGATGAGGTAAAATTGAGAAAGTCTATATTAAAAGATTTTTCACTATCTCCAATATTGGTGGTGGATAGTATAAAACAAGATGATTTTGTAGAATTGGTATTGAATTCAACATATTTTTCAGATACAAAGGAAGAAATTGAAATTATTAGTTAGTGCTTTGGAACCGTCGGCAAATATCCATTTAAGTGAGCTGAAAAAACATCTGAGTCAGGATGTTGAGTTTGTAGGGATATACGACAAAAATCTAGGTAATCCAATATATGATGTTTCAAGCGTCGCCGTTATGGGGTTTGTGGATGCTATCAAAAAAATAAACTTCTTTTTGGATTTGAAAAAGCAAATGGTAGCTTTGGCAAAGGGGTGCGATAAGGTGTTGCTTATGGATTCATCGGGGTTTAATCTCCCCTTGGCAAAAGAGCTAAAAAAAACATATCCTAATTTGGAGATAAACTACTATATCCTTCCTCAAGCTTGGGCATGGAGAAAAGGGCGTATTAAGGTGATAGAGAGTGTTTGCGATAGACTTTTTTCTATACTCCCTTTTGAAAAAGATTTTTACACGAAAAAAGAGAAGATAGAGTATGTGGGGCATCCACTCCTTGATGAGATAAAAGAGTATAAAGATGAGGTTGTAAATAGCGGTAAAATAGCCTATATGCCGGGGAGTAGAATAGGGGAGATAAAAAAACTTATCCCTACATTTAAAAGTGTTGCCAAAGAAATAGGCACAGAGAAAAAGCATATTTTGATAGTTCCTCAAAACTTTAAATCGAGGGATTTATTTGAAATTTACGGTGAGATAGATGATTTTAAGATAAGTTTTGAAGCCCATAAAACATTGTATGAGAGTGAATTTGCATTTATTTGTAGCGGTACGGCGACTTTGGAGGCAGCTATTATCGGTACACCGTTTGTATTGGCATATAAGGCAAAAAAAACGGATTTTTTTATAGGGACTAAGATATTTAATATCACAACCATAGGTCTTGCAAATATCTTTTTTGAAAAGATGAACAAACCTCACTTACATAAAGAGCTTTTGCAAGAAGATGTAAACGTCCAAAAGCTTATTCAAGAATATAAAAATACAAACAAAGAGATTTTTGTAAAAAGAACTATCGAGCTTAGAGAGTATCTCAAAAAAGGTAGTAGCCAAACCGTAGCTCGTCTAATCGAAAATAAATAAAGATTTTGATATTATAGTAGAAAATTAATTGGTGATGGAGTAGTTAAGTATGTTAGATATTATGGAAATACAAGAGATTTTACCTCATAGATACCCATTTTTACTTGTCGATAGAATTACTGATATGGTAGAAAAAGAGACTATAGTAGGGTATAAAAATATCTCTATTAGCGAACCTGCGTTTATGGGGCATTTCCCGGGACATCCTATATATCCTGGTGTTTTGATATTAGAGGGTATGGCACAAGCAGGTGGAATACTAGCCCTTAAAAGTAACGGTCTTACAAATGAACAATTAAAAACAAAAGTAATATACTTTATGAGCATAGATAATGCAAAGTTTAGATCACCGGTAAAACCGGGCGACAAGCTTGAATATAGGGTAAAAGTAGTTAAATTAAGAGGTACTTTGATAGTTCTTCAAGGTGAAGCTTACGTAGATGATAAGCTTGTAGCCGAAGCAGAACTAAAAGCAATGATTGTTGATAAGTAGGAAGATATGTCGCTAATTCATAAAACTGCCATCATAGAAGATGGTGCAATAATAGGTCAAAACGTAACCGTAGGTGCATATACGATAATAGGAAAAGATGTTCGTATCGGTGACGGTACTACTATAGGTAGCCACACGCTTATAGAGGGTAAAACGACTATCGGTAAGAATAATCAGATTTTTTCTCATGCGGCACTTGGTTCAATCCCTCAAGATTTGAAATTTTACGGTGAAGATGTAGAACTTATCATCGGCGATAACAATAAAATAAGAGAGTTTACGCTGTTTAACCCTGGAACAGAAGGTGGCGGCGGTAAAACTATAATAGGTAACAATAACCTTTTTATGGGATATGTTCACGTTGCCCATGACTGTATTATAGGTAATAACTGTATATTTGCAAATGTGGCTACTTTGGCGGGTCATGTGGAGTGTGATGATTACGTTGTTGTGGGTGGACTTACCCCTGTTCATCAGTTTTGTAAGCTTGGAACATCGGTCATGGTAGGTGGCGGTAGCGTGGTTACCCAAGATATTCCTCCGTTTTGTTTAGCTGAAGGTAACCGTGCAGTGTTAAGAGGTCTTAATCTAACGGGACTACGAAGAAGATTTGATGATAGAACTACAATAGACGAAATAAAAAGAGCGTATAAAAAGCTTTTTGCTTCAAATGCACCTTTGATGGATAGTGCAAAAGAGATTTTGGATAGTACGGACAACGAATACGTAAGGAAGATGGCTGAGTTTGTATTGAATACAAAAAGAGGGATACCTTTTGAAAGAAGGAAAGAAATTGAGTAAGAAAATAATATGTGATTTCTGCGGAGCGGTAGATAGTGAACAAAATCCGATAGTTTCGGGCGACCATGCTAATATTTGTAAAGCTTGTATAACGGCGGCTTATGACATAGTAAATGCAGATGATAGTAGTTATGTGGAGTCTACGGAGTCGGCTACTACAAAACATAAAGATGTTGATATACCTACACCTGCAAAACTAAAAGATATTTTAGACCAGTATGTCGTGGGTCAACATAGAGCAAAAAAAGTTTTGGCCGTGGCTGTTTATAACCATTATAAAAGAATATTTAAAAAACTTCCCGATACAAACGACGATACGGAGATAAATAAGTCTAATATCCTTTTGATAGGACCTACGGGAAGCGGAAAAACTCTAATGGCTCAAACTATAGCAAAATATCTTGATGTTCCTTTGGCTATCGCGGATGCTACAAGCTTGACCGAAGCCGGTTATGTGGGCGATGATGTAGAAAACGTAATCACTAGATTACTTCAAGCAGCAAACGGTGACGTAAAAAGAGCAGAACAAGGGATAATCTTCATAGATGAGATAGACAAAATTGCTAGAATGAGTGAAAATAGAAGTATCACGAGAGATGTGAGTGGTGAAGGTGTTCAACAAGCTATGCTTAAAATTATAGAAGGGAGTGTAGTAAATGTTCCTCCAAAAGGTGGAAGAAAACACCCTGGTCAAGATGCTATACAAGTGGATACTACGAATATTTTGTTTATTTGCGGTGGGGCTTTTGACGGTCTTGAAGATATTATCAAAAAAAGACAAAGCGGAAACGTTCTTGGCTTTAATCAAAGCAAAAAAACAAAAAAAGAGATGGAAAATGTTATAAATTCAGTTGAGTCAGACGACTTGGTGAAATATGGTATTATACCTGAACTTTTGGGTCGTTTGCATATGATTACTACATTGAACGAGATAACAAAAGATGATATGGTACATATTTTAAGTGAGCCTAAAAATGCACTTACGAAACAATATATGAAACTATTTAAACTTGATAACGTGGAGTTAGAGTTTGAAAAAGATGCACTTGAACTAATAGCTCAAAAGGCGATAGAGAGAAAAACGGGTGCAAGAGGGTTAAGGTCTATTATGGAAGATATTATGCTTGATATTATGTTTGATTTACCGAATCTAAATAATAAGAAAGTTATAATCACGAAAGATGTAGTAAATAAAACTAGTGAACCTAAAGTTGCTTAATATAAGGATTGAAGATGTTTTTTGATAAATTGGTAGGTATGTTTTCAAATAATATGGCCATGGACTTGGGTACTGCAAATACTCTAGTTTCCGTAAGAGGTAAGGGTATTATTATCAATGAGCCTTCGGTTGTTGCTGTTCAAAATGATAGATTCGGAAGAGATAGAATCTTGGCCGTTGGTATAGAAGCAAAACAGATGATAGGTAAAACACCTCTTAATATACAAGCAGTACGTCCTATGAAAGACGGTGTTATAGCGGATTTCGAGATGACGGAGAGAATGATTAGATATTTTATAGAAAAGGCTCATAAAAGAAAAGCTTTTTTAAGACCTAGAATAATCATAGCTATCCCTCACGGTATCACTCAAGTCGAGAAAAAAGCGGTAAAAGAGTCCGCAATAAGTGCAGGGGCTAGAGAAGTTTTCCTAGTAGAAGAGCCAATGGCTGCTGCAATAGGTGCAGGTATTCCCGTAAGTGAGCCTGATGGTCATATCGTTGTTGATATAGGTGGCGGTACTACGGAAATAGGTGTTACTTCTCTTGGTGGTCTTGTACTTTGCAAATCTATAAAAGTTGCCGGAGATAAGTTTGATAGGTCTATCATGGAATATGTAAGACAAAACTATAACTTATATATCGGTGAACGCACTGCAGAGACTATCAAAATAGAGATAGGTACGGCTATAAAACTTGATACTGAGCTTAAAATAAAAGTAAAAGGTAGAGACAACTCAGGTCTGCTTTCTACTATCGAACTTGGAAGCGAAGGTGTAAGAGCAGCTCTTAGAGAACCTCTGAAAGAGGTGGCTACCGCCGTAAGAAACGTACTAGAGGAGATGCCGCCTGATCTTGCTAGTGATATAGTAGATAACGGTATTGTTCTTGCCGGTGGAGGTGCTTTGATAAGAGGAATAGATAAATATCTAGCCGATATCGTAAAACTTCCGGTTAGGGTAGCGGAAGATCCTTTACTTGCCGTAGCAAACGGTACAAGCAAGGTATTGGATGAAGAGGATTTGCTTAGATTAATATCAAATGAGTAAGAACTTTTTTATAGCTATCTTTTTAAGCATAGCACTGTTATATATCTTCAATATAAACACATATGTATCTAATGTATTTAGTTCCGTGACTAATGGTATAAAAACTAAATACTTAGATGTATTCATACAAAGTGGAAATTTCATAAGCAAATATTTTAATCAAGCAAGTACTATAGAAGCTCTTAGACTTGAAAATCAAGAGTTAAAAGAGTATAGGCTTCTATACGAAGATTTACACAGCGAATCAAAACATATATATGAAGTTCTTGGATGGCAAAAGTTTGTATATCCCGAACTTGCCCTTACGAGGGTAGTATCATATAAAAGTCCAAATGATTTAAGTCAAGTTTTGATTGATTATCCTTTGGAAGAGGGTAAAATAGTAGGGCTTATTTTCGATAATTATGCTGCAGGTATCGCAATGTCCGTTGAGGGCAAGACTCTAGCACTACTGAACAATAATACAAAAGCAAATTACAGTGTGATGATAGGTGAAGAAAAAGCTACCGGTATTACGCACGGTGCGGACAATATGGGTAATATATTGATAAAATACATTCCTCTTTGGCAAAATTTCAAAGTAGGTGATATAGTGTATACGAGCGGTATGGACGGTATTTTTTATGAAGGTCTTAAAGTAGGTGAAATAATAGGTATCAAAGAGGGTATTAATACCTACGAAGCATATATGAAACCGTATGTAGCGTCATCGAAAAAAAGGTTTTTTTATATTTGTAATTTAAAAAGTTCACAAAAAGAATAAAATTGAGTTTTGTATAAAGTTTATTTAAGAAAACTTATCTTAAGATTCGCTAAGTTATAATTTTGAATATAAACTTGATTGGAGTGATACAGATGGGTAGTGCTAAATCAAAAATCAATATTTTATTGATTGATAATAACGATGAAGCTTTGGCGGTTTTTAACGAGAACTTTGCAAAGCAGGGTATAGAAGTAACAAATTTCAGAAACTATGAAACTGCTCTTAGAAAGATTGATTTAAAAAAACATTTTGATATAATAGTTGCAAATACTATAGATTCGTCTACGGCTTGGATAAACTTTATAAAGTTAGTAAAAGCTTATTTCAACAAAGATTCACGCGCTATTCTTATAGGTAACGGGGATATACAAGATTTGTTATATGCAACGGAAATAGAAGCACAAAAATATTTTACCGTTCCTTGTGATTATGAAAAAGTTGCAAGTTATACAAAAACCGTGATAGACACTTTGGCTACTTTTATAGCTAGTAACGACAGTGTTTCTTTACAAGAGGGTTGGATTTATTCTTTCAATAAAAAAACTCTATCAAAAGGTGACGTGACGATAAAACTTACTAAAAATGAAGTTGCATTTTTGGAAGCACTTATAAAAAACAACAATAAAATCGTTACTTACGAGCAGTTGAAGCTTTATATCTACAAAACCAAAAATCTAAAAAGCGACAAATTACACGCTATAAGAACATTGGCAAGAAATATAAGAGCCAAAACAAAATCAAAAGAGCTTATAGGCACTCTAAATAGAATAGGGTATAAGCTCAAAATAAAAGATTAGTTGTTTATATACCTATTTCTTTGCGGGGTTTTTATTGTATTGACGTCAACTAATATAAATCCGTCGATACAGTTCCCGAATTTCTCATCGGTATTAAATCCCAAAAACTGCACACCGCCGTCTTCACATAATTCACTGTATTGTTTGTATAACATAGGTACTACGAAACCCACATCGTTTAATGCTGATTTTAGGATTTTGAAATCGTTTTTCTTATCTGTGTAGCTAAAAATAGTGTTTATTTCGTTTATATTATTTGAGTATTTATATGGATTTGTAGGATTGACTAGATTGTTTTCACACCCGTAGTAATAACTGTAATAGTTGATGATTAAATCTTTTGCGATAGGCGGGAAGTTGCTACCTAGGCTTACTGCTCCGAACATATATCTTATATTGCGATTGTTTTTGAGGTATGCACCTATTCCGTACCAGAGATAATCCAAAGCTCTTGTTCCCCAATATTTAGGCTGAACGAAACTTCTACCAAGCTCGATGGAGTCTTTGAGATACGGTATAAAATCAGGGGTGTATTCAAAGAGCGTAGCCGTATAAAATCCTTCTTGTCCATGTTTTAACATGATATTATTGCTATTGCCTATACGGTATGAACCGACTATTTCAAGCTCTTTTTCATCCCATAGTATAATATGGTCGTAGTATTTATCGTATTTGTCGGTATCACGTTTTTTATTTACCCCTTCGCCTACTTTTCTAAAGGATAGTTCTCTTAGTCTTCCTATCTCTTTAAGTATTGTTGAATCATCGCTATAGGAGTATAAATATATCTTTTTGCCGTCGTTTGTAGCTCCTAACGTAATTGCACTTTTTAGCTCTTCTAGGATAGCTTGACGACTTTCAGGATGAGCTATGGCTTTTTGGGTAGAGAGGATGGATTTGGATTTGGAGATGGCATATAGGTGTTTTTTGAATATATTAACAAGCTCTTTTTTCTTGATATTTTGCGGAATACTTTCGTAAGGTACAAGCTCACCTATGGTAATAATAGCTTTTTTGTTTTGTTTGTTAAACATCTCGTTTGATAAAAGAAGTGTTGAGATTTTTTTGTTGATAGCCGATACGGTGTAAAATAGCCATGAGTTTTTTGCTTTGATATGAATAGGCAAAATCGGTGATTTGGAGTTGAGTGCAAAGGTCAAAAATCCTTTGTGCCATTTTGTATCTTCTATCCCCTTAAGCCCTGCACGGCTTACTTCTCCACACGGAAATATGATAACTGCATGACCTGATTTTAGCTCATCGTGGATTGCTTTTATATCATCTTTTGTTTGGGTCGAGTTGAAATTATTTACTTTGAGAAGTAAGCTATCTAGCTGTTTAAACTGACTCAAAAAGTCGTTTGCTACTATTTTGACGTCTTTTCTTATGTTGCCTATGGTTTTTAGAAGCATAAGACCGTCTAAAGCCCCTAACGGGTGGTTTGCTATGATGACTACACTACCTGATGTTGGGATGTTTTGGATTTGATTTTGCGATATTACCACATCGAAATTGAAGTGTTCTAAAATAGCATCGACAAACTCAAAACCTGTAAGATGTGAGTTTTCTTCCAAAAAAGCATTTATCTTGTCTTCGTGGATAACCTTTTTTAGAAAATCTATAAACGCCTTTTTGTCCAGTGTAGGGTATTTTGCTTGTATCTCTCTTTGAATACTTATCATTTGATAGCCTTGAACTTTTTTCAAATCATAATATGAGATAGTTACAAGAGGATTACTTTGGCATTTAAGTATTATTTTAGCGTTAGGATATTATAATATTATTTATATCTTAAAGGGGTTTGGAATGTTTGAAACTATCAGAGGTGTTGATTTGTTTTTTTGAAATTTTTTCATACAGTAAAGACAAAGTACAATGATAAGTTTTTTTCCTATATTACTTGGCTTGGTTCGCTTTGGGTTTTGATACCTTTGTGGGGTGTTTTGACCGTAGTTTTGGCAAATATGAATCTACAACATTTGATTTTCCCTTTTATGTGGGATTTGTGGGTGCCATAGCTACTACGTATGCCTTAAAATATACCTTTGATAGACAAAGACCGCACAAATACAAAGCGATAGGAGAGATACCTTTTGACCCTTCATTTCCTAGTGCTCATACGACTCAAATATTTATAGTTACTTTTTTGATAGTTATCTTGTTTTTTAATGTAGATTTTGAGATGAAATACGTGTTATCAGGTATATCTTTTATGGTAGCTGTTATTGTAGCAATGTCAAGAATGTATCTTCAAGTACATTACTTTTCGGATGTAATTGTGGGGTTTGCGGTGGCTACCGTATGGGCATATGTCGGCTATAGTTTAGTATCTCGATAAAAAGGGGTGGAAAATGGAAAATAAATTTTTGGGTACTGGAGAAGAGGGGTATCATCCTGTAAGAAAAATAAAAGTTGTATTTAACGGTCTTCGTTTTGCACTTTTATATGATTTTAGCGTATTGTATAAACTGATATTATCTTTGATGATAGTTATACCGTCATTTTTCTTAAGTTCTTTGATGGATGTAACCATAATCATACTGGCTACTGGTGTGATGCTTGCTACTGAAATATTCCAAAATTTAAATCTGAAGTGCAATTTTTTGACCTAAAAAATTATACCAATTTTTACCTTTTATAGCTGCTATAGTTTTGTATTTTAGTATTCAAAGAGCTCCAAAGATACATATCGAAAAAGAGATTGAAACAAAGTTTTTTGATAAAAGACTTTTTATCCCTATATTTTCGACCTTTTTAACTATGTTTGCGTTTATGACTATTAATTCTTGTTTAGGATTTTTGCACTTGATATTTTTAGGTTAGATGATTTAGAAGTTGCAAAAGTAACAGGATATATTTTGGGAATTATGGGCTTTATTCTTATATTGTCTCAAATAATTGTGACAAAAATAACAACCGTTGCCCCACAAACTTTTATGAAATTAGGAACTATCCTTTGTGCTATTGGAATGATAGGGATGGCATACTCTTTAGATATATGGGTTTCTTTGTTGTTTTCTTCATTTTTTGGTTTTGGAGTGGGCTTTTTGTTTCCATCTATTATGCCAATTACCGCAAACTCTGTAGGAGCGAATGAACAAGGATATGCATCGGGAACCGTATCTTCGGCACAGGGTATAGGGATGATTTTTGGTCCATTGGTAAGTACTGCACTCTATGGGTTTTCTAGTTCACTCCCGTTTGTTTTTAGTGGATTACTTTTTTTATATTGTTGGTATTGATTTATAGGAAATTAGATGTTTGAGGTTTTGATTTTAGCTATAGCTTTGAGTATGGATGCTTTTGCCGTTTCTATAGGACTTGGCATTAAAGAGAGAATAAATACCAAAAGAGTTGCTTTGAAAGCAGGATTATTATTTGGTTTGTTTCAAGCGTTGATGCCACTTATTGGGTATCTTGGTGGGAGAAGTATAGAAGAATTGATTAGTGGATATGATAGTGTTATTGCCTTTGTTCTTTTGTCTTTGATTGGGGCAAAAATGATTTATGAATCATATCAAGAAAAAACAGAAGAGGAAATCAGATGCGTATCAAATCGTATTATTTTAACCCTTGCAATTGCCACAAGTATAGATGCTATGGCAGCTGGTTTTACACTTCATCTGTTTGATTTAAATCCTTATGTTTCGGTTGTAATTATAGGTTGTACTACATTTGTATTTAGTTATTTGGGGGTTTATATAGGTAAAACCACAGGTGCAAAATATGAACAAAATGCAGAAAAATTTGGTGGTATCGTTTTGATACTCATTGGACTTAAAATACTCATAGTATGAGATATAGTATATATTTATTTTAATAAAAGGGAGTTTTTAATGGAAAAAAAAGGTTAGTGTTAATTCAAGAATAATGTTTGTAGCGATGTTAAATATAACAATAGTTGTTTTAGAGTTGGTTTATGGTTCAATTTCTAATTCGTTGGCTTTGATTACGGATGCTTTGCATAATCTTGGGGATGTTTTGGCTTTATTTGTAGCATTGATTGCCTCATATTATGCCCTAAAAGCAGCTAGTGCTAAAATGACTTTTGGATATGTTCGAGCAGAGATGATGGCTGCTTTTGTCAATTCTCTATTTTTATGTATCACTATGACCTATATATTATATGAGGCTGTTGTAAGATTCTTTAATCCAATACTCATAGAAACTAATAGTGTTATTTTAGTGGCAACTGTTGCTTTGATAGTCAATGGAGTTAGTGCTTATTTACTTAAAGACTATCATCACTTGCACCATCATCATGGACACAATGAACACAACCATAATCACAAAGATTCCCATTCTTGCAATCATCAACATTCCCATAACGAAGATTTGAATATGAAAGCTGCTTATCTTCACATGTTGGGAGATGCAGGAATATCTCTTGGGGTAATAATTGGAGCAATTGCAACTATGTATTTAAATACACCTTATATTGACCCTATTATCACATTTCTTTTTGGAGTTTATATATTAAAAAGTAGTTTTAGTGTTTTACAAGAAAGCCAAAATTTAAATCTGAAGTGCAATTTTTTGACCTAAAAAATTATACC
>DYJR01000026.1 GCA_020723015.1 Arcobacter nitrofigilis | reverse complement strand
CTAAAATCCCTTAAATAAGGGAATCTTGGTGTTTAGTTCGGGAATGTCCGCTATAGGTACAAGTATATTACTGACTGTTTCACAAGTCCATTTAAATTCTTTTGTCTTTGGGCAACAATAGATAATAATTTATTCATTTCTTTGTTGATTGCATTACTATCAGTTCCCTGTGAGGTGGAGTATAAATTGGTCGTTAGTATATTTATTAGAATTATCAGACTTATTGAGTTCTTCATATAAAATCCTTGAATAACTAAAATCAATATCTGGGAGGAGGGAGTTTTAAGACTTCCCCAGGTCTTTTAATGCAGTCTGGTAATAATTATTGCTAGCAAAAGCATTATCAACAGTATCTTTGCCATAGTTTATCCTCCCCATCTTGACTTAAGAGGGCATAAAAAAAGCAAGAGGTTAATTACTCCTCTTGCTCATACCCTCTCTAGTCAAGATGAAAGGTAAAAATACTGTTGTATGGAATTATATCAAAACCTTACCTTGATGTCAATACTTTGTATTAGTCCACAACATATGGCACTTACAGCTTCACCATTAAATATCGTTAAAACCCGCTAGTTTGAACATAATAAGAGATTACTTCAAGTAATGGATTTATAAAGAATATCGCCAAAATAGTAACTAGTGCAGAAACTCCGATAACTGTTTTTAACGTATTGTTTGCATTTCCTAAGAATGAAACATTGTCATTAGAAACAGGGTCTTTTAAGAACATAAATACTACAAGTTTCAAGTAGTAATACGCTGCAATAGCACTATTTATAGCCATAATCAATGCTAAGATTATATAGTCTGCATTGATAGCCGAACCTATTAGGTACATTTTACCCCAGAATAGTGAAAACGGAGGAACACCTGCAAGACTTAGCATAAATAGACCCATAATAGAAGCCGTCATAGGAGATTTTTTTACAAGTCCTGAAAACTTCTCAAAAGGGTGATCCGTCGCAAAACCTTCAAGTCTTTTTTGTCTGTGAACCCATAGCATAGCAAATGCCCCAAGGTTTGTGAACAAAAATAAAGACCAGTATAAAAATAGACCTTGTGTCGCTTGTGTAGTACCGAGTAGGATAGCTGCCATAACAAATCCGGCATGTGATATTGAACTATAAGCCAACATTCTTTTTATATCATCTTGTACAAGAGCTATCATGTTCGGTAGAGTCATTGTTACTACTACCATTGCGTATAGTATGACCTCTACCCATAAAATGCCTGCACTTACGAATATTTCAAAAAATCTTAAAGTAACTACAAATGCAGCAATTTTCGGCACGATTGACATATATCCTGCCATTGCGGAACTTGAACCTTCATAAACATCAGGTGCCCAAATATGAAACGGTACTAAAGATAGTTTGAATCCAAGTGCAACGAGCATAAATATAACACCAAGTAGAACAGGTATAAACGGCTCAAAATTGTTTTCCACTAATACTGCATTGATTTGAGAAAGTTCCATGCTTCCGGTAATTGCATAAAATATCATTACACCGAATGCAAAACAACCTGCCGCAAAAGCACCCATTGTGAAATATTTTATAGCAGCTTCAAGCGACTTGTCACGGTTATGCATAGCTATTATCGTATAAAGAGCCATAGAAGCAGTCTCTAATCCAACGAAAATCAATATTAGATTATCACTACTTACCATAAATTGGAAACCTGCTATCATAAATAAAAACAGTGCAAAATACTCAGGATATCTATACTCATGGAATCTTTGTTGAGAAAGAGCCAAAAGTATAAATAAAGCAGAAGCAACTATAATGATTATTTGAGATAGTATAGATATACCGTCAACAAGCATCAAGTCAAAGAACCCTTTAGTAGAACCGCTATAACCTAAAACGGCGCCTAAATCAACTATTAAAAACAATACAGTTAACATTACGTAAAATGATTTATGTAGATTTCTGTTTATTAAATCTATACATAATATAATCAAAGCACCTACAACTACTACAAGCATAGGGGCTAAAGAAGTAAGATTTAGACTTACAAGGTCTATTGAGATTGGCTCTACCATTATTGCGCCTCCCCTATTGAATTTACTCTAGCAAGCGTCTCTTTTGCCGTTGGAGTTATTGATTTTACATACATAGTTTGAGCAAGTTGTTTTACGCTATTGTCAACAGGTTCTAATATAGGTTTCGGATAAACACCGAAATAAACTACCAATGCAACAAGCGGCACCAAAGCAGCTAGTTCTCTACCTTTAATATCTACAAGTTTTTTGTTTTTTTCATTTGTTAAAGGACCGAAAAATACTTTTTTGTACAGCACAAGCATATAAACTGTACCAAGGATTATCGTAAGACCCGCTAAAAGCGTAATAACAGGAGAAACTTTGAAAAATCCTAGTAAACTTAAGAACTCACCTACGAAACCTATAGTCAAAGGTAAGCCGACGCTTGCCATAAGCATAATACCGAATACCAGTGCATATTTAGGCATAATTTTTGCTATACCGCCGTATTCAGCTATCATTTTTGTATGTCTTCTATCATAAAGTACCCCAACAAGCATAAACAGAGCACCCGATACGATACCGTGGCTAATCATCAAAAATATAGAACCGCCGATACCTTCTACGTTAAGGGCAAAAGTACCTAGTATAATAACACCCATGTGAGAAACCGAGCTGTAAGCGATAACTTGTTTCATATCTTCTTGAGCATAAGCAACCATAGCCGTGTATATAATAGCAATAAGACCTAAGATAGCCATAGGTATCATCATACTAACACTTGCATCAGGGAATAACGGTAACGAAAATCTAATAAAACCGTAAGTTCCCATTTTTAGTAAAACTGCAGCAAGTATCACAGAACCTATAGTAGGTGCTTGACCGTGAGCATACGGTAACCATGTATGGAAAGGAACCATAGGAACTTTGATTGCAAAACCAGCAAAAAAAGCAATAAATAACCACATTTGCATATTGTAAGATAATAATAACATATTCCAATCAGCAAGTGCAAAACTCCATGCTCCCGTAGTTGCATAGTAAACATAACCAAGATATAACATACCTACAAGCATCATTAAACTTCCAAGGAACGTATAAAGGAAGAACTTAACGGAAGCATAAATTCTTAAAGCTCCACCCCATGCACCGACTATATAAAGCATAGGTACAAGTGAAAGTTCCCAGAAAAGATAGAATATAATCGCATCTAAAGATACGAAAACCCCAACCATGGTCATTTCTAAAAATAGTACGGTGATTAACATATTTTTTAAATCTCTAGTTTCGGTTAATCCAACTACTGTAATCATAGTCATAAATGTTGTCATAATAACTAAAAATAAAGATATACCGTCAAGTCCTAAATTATAACTAATACCGTATTCAGGTATAATAGGGATGAATTCCATAAATTGCATCCCGCCGTTTGCGGTATCAAAGAAATACCATAAAACACAGCTTAGAACAAATTCTATAGCCGTTACAGTTATTGCGTACATTCTAATTGAGTCTCTATTTACAATAAAACCCATGATAGCAGCAACTGCTGGAAAAAATATTAATATCGATAAAATGTATTCCATCAATTACCCCTTACTTGTATGATACTAGTAGTATCGCTAAAATTATCAATAGAAGTAAACCGAATGCCATCCATCTAAGTGCAGTCGATAAATTTCTAGTTTGTATTACTCTACCTTCGCTTCCCGTGTTGTAAATTGATTTAGCAATAGCATCTACTATAGTATCTACTATTTTCAAGTCAATTTCTCTCCAGCTAAATTTTGACATAGCTAGGTATGGTTTTAATACGACTTTTTCAAAGAAGTGAGGCATATAATATTGATTTGCTAAAAGTTTATAACAAAATCTATTTTGCATAGCATTACCGAAATATGACTCATCTTTTTTGTATTTGAATACCGCAAATGCAATACCGACTAAAACTATAGCCGTAGTAACGGCTATTAGTGTCCATACGGTATCGTGAGAAACATGAACTTCAAGCGGAGGAAGTATAGCCGTAACCATCTTTACAAATCCTGTTTGAGTCCATCCTGCTACAATCGAAAGGATAGCAAGCGGAGTCATCGCAGCGATAACGAAACCGTAAGTTTCATGTGGATGGTATCCTAAAGCATGATATTTTTCTTTACCGAAGAATATGTACATGATAAGTCTAAAGCTATAAAATGCAGTCATCCCAGCTGTTAACCATAATACACCCCATATAATGTATGAATGTGTTCCAAATGCAACTTCAAGAATTAAATCTTTTGAAAAGTACCCTGCAAACGGGAAAATACCAGCAAGTGCTATAGAAGCAAGTATCATAATCGTACCGGTTTTTGGCATATGCTTAAATAATCCACCCATTTTTTTGATGTTGATTTCATCATTCATAGCATGCATTACGTTACCTGCACCTAGGAATAAAACAGATTTGAAAAATGCGTGTGTAGCAAGGTGGAATAATGCAACCCAGTACGCTCCAAGTCCTGCAGCAACAAACATATATCCTAATTGTGATAGTGTTGAAAACGCGATAATTTTTTTCATATTAGTTGCAACTAGTGCTTGAGAAGCTGCAAACATTGCAACAAATGCACCAAGACCTGCTATAAAGGCACCGACTTCAGGAACTACCGTAAAAATCTCATTTGCTCTAATAACCAAATAAACACCGGCAGTAACCATCGTAGCAGCGTGAATTAAGGCCGACACAGGTGTAGGACCTTCCATTGCATTTGCAAGCCATTGATTGAACGGGAACTGAGCTGATTTACCCATAGCACCGATAAATAAGAATATCGCTATCGCCACAACGGTAGATGTATTTAAGCTACTAATATTTGCAAATACTTCATCATATTGTAAACTACCTAAATTCCAATAAATTAAGAATAAACCTACTAACATCCCAAGGTCTGCTACTCTGTTTGTAATAAACGCCTCATTCGCTGCAAATGCAGGTGATATAGACGAATGTGGAGAAAGAGTCGAAAACGGTGAATTGTGAATATCTTTAACAAGAGGTTTGTCTTCTTTGTAATACCAAAAACCGATTAGCAACCAAGAACATAGACCAACACCTTCCCATCCTATGAATAACCCTGCAAAGTTGTCACTCATAACAAGAATCATCATAGAAAACACGAAAGCAGAAAGGTAAGAGAAGAATCTATTAAAACCTTTATCGTGATCCATATAACCTATAGAGTGGATATGTACCATTGTAGAAACTACGGTAACTACAACCATCATAACGGCACTCACTTGGTCAACAACAAAACCGAAAGGTACATTCATGTTACCTATTACAATCCAATCAAGCATTCTAACGTGTACTATGTTACCGGTCATTACCCATGAAAGTAGTATCAATGATGCTATCATTGAAACACCTAGCATTGCCGATGTAAAAATACCCGTTATAAGTTTTTTAGGGCTGTGCGAATAAAGAGCCGCAAATAGTGAACCTACTAGCGGAGCAAATAATGCGATATATAACAGTTTTTCCATAAATCAGCCCCCCATGCTTTGTAAATTATCAAGGCTAAGTGAATTTTTTCTTTTGTATGTAAGGATCAATAACCCTAAACCTATAGCAACTTCACTTGCCGCAACCGCTATAATAAAAAACGCAAACATTTGCCCGCTTAAATCTGCATGAAATTTTGATACTGCAGCTAAACCTATGTTTACGGCATTAAGCATAATCTCAGATGCAAAGAATAGCATCAAAAGATTTTTTCTTCTAATTACCCCTATTAGTCCTATACAAAAAAGTATTGAACTAAGTATTAAATAATTATTTAACATCATTTTCTATCCTTTGCAATATCAGAATGAGAACTTAATTTGTCAATCTCTTCTTCTGTCATCTGAGTTATAGATACGTCCATTTTTCTACCCGCAAGTATAATACCGCCTATCATAGCAACAAGAAGCATAACGGCAGCTAGTTCAAAAGGGACAAGGTATTTCGTAAATAAAACCATACCTACATCTTTTACGTTGCTACCGTACTCCGGAGTTATCGGATGAGCTGCTATTATGTTGCCGCTTAGTATAGGTGCGGTAAAAATCATTACCACTAAAAGTGCAATGCCGCCACTTAGTAAAAATACGAGCTTTGGATGTTTGATATCTTCTTTAACATTCGCAACGGTATCAAAAAACATCATACCGAAAGCATATAGAGCCATAACTGCACCGGTATAAACTACGATTTGAACAACACCTAAAAACTCTGCATCTAAAATAAAATAAAATGCCGATATAAAAATCATGCCGGCTGCCAATGAACTAAGTGCATAAAGTGCATTGTTTGTCAGCACAGTCGTTAAAAACATTGCAATAGTCAAAAAAGCAAATAAGTAAAATGCTACTATTTCCATCAATTCTCCTTAATATGCCAGTGGTGTTTTTTTGATTTTTTCATCAGCATCATCTGATGGAGCACCAAAACCAGGAAATTCTTGTTGATTTTTCAAGAAATCAAGAGGTGTTAATAAATCATCTTTTAGAACAAAGTGTGCTCTTTGTTCACTTGCATTTTCATATCTTCCACCGTGAACGATAGCAAGTTCAGGACAAACTTCCGCACAGTATCCGCAAAATATACATCTACCTAAATTAATAGTATATTCACTTACTTCTTTTCTTGAGTTTTCATCTATTCTAGTATCCATTCTTATGCAGTTTGCAATGCAAATTTTTTCGCAAAGTCCACAACCTATACATCTGTTATTTCCGCTTTCCATTAAGGCAAGTAATTTATGTACCGCTCTATATCTCGGACTAATAGGTAGTTTTTCAACAGGGTATCTAACCGTATGCATCTCATTCTTGAATAATGCATCAACCATGTTTTTAAATGTAATTTTTAGACCACCGAGTAATTCAGTTTTAAGAGTTCTACTCATTACTTGAGTAAACTCTTGCCATCTGTTATCCGGATATTTACCGTCATGAACGGTAATATAACCGTCAGATTCCACTGCGTGGTTTAAGTTTTCTTTTTCTTCTATATGTGCACCCATGACAGCTCCTATAACATTATTACTACGCCGGTAACTATTATATTAATTACGGCAATCGGCATTAATACCTTCCAACATAACCACATTAATTGGTCAGGTCTTATGTGTGGCCATGAAGCTCTTGCCCATAAGAAGAAGAATATTAAAAACATTACTTTTAGTATTATCGCAATACCGCCCGGGATAAACCATAAATCATTAAAACCACCCATAAAAACAAGGGCTGCCAAAAATGATATAGCAAAAAGGTTTGCATACTCACCGATAAAGAACATACCCCATCTCATACCTGAGTACTCTGTAGCATAACCTGCAATAACTTCGGCTTCATGTTCTAATAAGTCAAACGGCGTTCTGTTTGTTTCAGCAAAACCTGCAATCAAAAATAGTATAAACGCAACAGGTTGAGTCCATAGTAACCAGTCCTTTAATCCACCGTTTTGATAGTTGTTAATATCTATCAAAGATAAACTTCCTACAAGCATCAAAGGTGCTAAGATAGATAAACCTGTAACTATCTCATAACTAAGTAATTGAATAGCAGTTCTAGCTCCCCCGAGTAATGCCCATTTATTACCGCTTGCCATACCTGCTAGTAACGGTCCGTAAAGTCCCGTAGCCATAACACCTAGTACAAATAATAAACCTACGTTTACATCACTAATAATAGGTGTAACGGTATGGTTACCTATGTTAAATTCAGGTAAAAAAGGGACTGCACTCATAGCTATAAAAGCAGTCGCTGCAGTAATAACCGGTGCAATCATAAAAATAGGTTTATTTGCCCCTTGCGGTACAAAATCCTCTTTTGTAAAAAGTTTAACCCCATCAGCCAAAATTTGTAGTAACCCTATAGGTCCGACATGCACGGGACCTAATCTTCTTTGCATAAATGCTAGAACTTTTCTCTCTATATAAGTAGTAAAGCCGGCTAATGCAGAAAAGACAAGTAGAACTACTAGAACTTTTATTATTGTTTCAACGAAATATATCGGATCCATTTTTCACACCTCTACTTTTTAATAACTGCTTTAGCATATCTTGAATTGCTAAAGAGTTTACAAGTTTTCATATTTTTATCAAACGTAGGAATATAACAAATATCCCCTGCAAGTTGATTGTCTATAACGACATTCAGATCAAAACTTACACCGTTTGCTTCAACTTTTACCAAATCACCTTCACTTACACCCAAATTTCCAGCTCTTGACGGGCTCATATAGCAACCCATAGTATCTTTGATTTGACGTGATTTAGCAGTGAAGTCGTTGAATTGATTGATTGGATTTGCCTTATAAATCAAATCACCATCCATGTTGTCACACTCAATTTTTTCAATTTCGTTATTATAGCTTATATCGCTATAATCAAGTACATATCCTCTATTTTCTTTGAAATCATTTGAAAAATAGTTACTTAAAGAGTCAAATTCTATTGCCTTGTACCCTTTTTGAGTCGGTAATTCGGATGTATAGTCAATTGTAAACTCTTGATATAACCCTAAAGCATTAGCAATATCGTTTAACGTATATCCACCATAAGGCAGTGCTGCATTCGTAGGAACTACACGTTTATCAATATTTGTAAATGTACCCTCTTGTTGTAGTAAAGGAGGCATATCCAAATCACCGTCACCCAGTGCACTTAGAGTAAAGTCTCCTGATTTATTATACCCGATAACAAAACTTCCTTCATTATCATCAAGTTCACATATCAAACTAACACCTAAGGTATTTGTTTGTGTAGGTATAATAACCACTTTAAATTCCGTACATCTTTGGATTAACCCTACAAGTTTTGCCAAGTTTTTGCTTCTTGGATGGTAAATTAAGTCTTCACCTATAATAAGCGAGAAAGTATCTTTTTTATCAAGCATAGCAGATATAGTTTCTAGTAAAGACTCTTCAGCCCCTATAATCTCAAGAAGTTTTGAGTATTGGTATTCCATTTCTGTTTCTACTTTTTTAGGAACTAATTTTTCTACCTCTTTTTTCTCGCCCGTTTCTTCATCTTCGACTATTTCGATAATGCTTTCTTTTATAGTTTCAATTACTTTTTTCTTTCTTATTTCTTTTTGAGATTTTAAATATTCCGTTACGTTTTCAGGTAAATCTTTGCCGAACATATCAAGTATAAAATACAAAATAGCCTCTTCAGACATAGGAGCATTTTTGATTATCTCTATAGTTTTACCTTTTTTGCCGAAATTCTCAACGGTAGTATCTTCCATAGGATGGAAATAAAGCCCTGCACCTTTGTTTACGCTGATTGAGTTATTGAAAGCATATCTTACGCTAGGAGCATCAGATTTGAAATAACTACCTACGCTTATTACAAAGTTACTATTGTGAATATCTTTTAAACTTCCGTTATATAGTGACGTACCGCTAGTCGAACTAAAAGCTTTTAAAAATTCTTGGTATCTTTTCGCTTCGTTATTGATAAGCTTGTAGCCGAATTTTTCTTTTAGTTTTTGAAGTATCAATGCCTCTTCGTTTGTAATAAACGAGCCGAATTTGATAGTGTCCGCTTTTTTGAAAGCTTCTATAGCACTTGCAAAAGATTGTTCACACTTTGATGATTCAAGAGCATACTCATAACCAAATCTTGCAGCTCCGCTTAAAGATACGTAGTGTGAATCGTTTGTAACACGATAGATTTTTTGTGATTTATTATTTACTATACTATCATGTTTTGTTTCATAATACATCAAGCTACAATCACTACTATGTGGGTTTGAAGCAGGTACTCTTGTAAGTTCCCAAGCATTTGATTTATATTGGAAATCACTACTTACCAATGCTCCTACAGGACACACGGAGATACACTCACCGCAATCGATACATTTTTCCTCTTCAAAACCTATAAGAGATTTGTTAAGTTTGTTCCACATTGCATAAGCATCTTTAGGCATTGTCTCTTTGTATGCTTTATCAAGGTCTTCACCGCCTCTTTTTACCGTTCCAAGAGCATTTGAACCTATCATATCTTTACATACGGTTACACATTTTTCACATACTATACATAGACTCGGGTCGTATTTCATTACACCCCAACTTTGAGCAGGTCTATGGATATCTTTTATTGCATAGTGTTGTTTTTCTACACCCATATAAAGAGTATAGTTTTGAAGTTCACATTCACCGCTTTGGTCACATACTCCACATTGTAAAGGGTGGTTTACGTCGTAAACCTCCATTATAGATTTTCTCTCTTTTTCTATATTGTCGGTAGTTGTAACTACAGCCATCCCTTCTTTAACTTTAGCATTACAAGAATAAACCTGTTTACCGTCAGCTTCAACTAAACAAAGCCTACAAGCAAGAGTAGGAGAACATCTAGTAAGGTAACAAATAGCAGGTATAAATATACCGTTTGCTCTTGCTACGTTTAGTATAAATTCGCCTTCAAGGGCTTGTATAATTTTGCCGTCGATTGTTAATGTTATTAAGTTACTCATTGTACATCAACCTTTTGTATTTTTACTTTTTTGTATCTGAACCCTTTGAATACGTCATTGCTTTTTTCTAGGTCATATACACTTAATAAAGCTATAGTACCTTTTAGGTTACTATCTAGCTTAAAAATTTTTCTTATTGTACTACTATTAATATTAATAAGAATTTCATTACCGTCACTAATCTTTGCCGATTTTGCAAAAGATTCACTACCTCTTAGATAAATATCTTGAGCCGTATGCTTCGTTTTTGCGGTAAACTCATTGAATTGTTGCAATGGATTGCAATTGTAAATGATACTTCCGTCAAAGCTTTCAATAGAATCAATTTCTTCTATATCAAAACTTGTTGATATATCGTAAACTTCAAGTTTATATCCTCTGTGTGATTTACCAGTATTATCATAGTAATCTTCGATAGAATCGAATTTAACGGCTTTAAAGCCACCTGATATAGGTAATTTAGAAGTATAATCTATAGTGTATTTGACACTGTTATCCAAAATAGCATTTGCCAAATCATTTAGACAATACCCTTGATAATTAACTGCAACATTTGTAGGAACTACACATTTATCAATGTTTGTAAAAGTCCCTTCTTGTTGATTTAGTGCAGGCGTATTAAAATCACCGTTACCTAGGGCACTTATCGTATAATCACCGTAAGAGTTATATCCCACTACAAAATCTCCACCGTTATCAATATCAAGGTCGCATATCAAACTAACACCCAGAGTATTTGTTTGTGAAGGGGATATTAAAACTTTAAATTTCGTAAATGAGTCAAACAAACCGGCCAATTTTGCTATATTTGCCGAATTTGGATGCGAAAACAGATCCTCACCTAGTATAATAATAGGTGATTTCTTTCTTCTTAGTCTCCCGGCAATATCCGCTATTTCCTCTTCACCTACGTTTGATTCTGCACTTATATATCCAATATCTAAGTCACTTAGATATGCACTTACGGTACCGTTAGACTCTTTGACAAATTCATTTGCAAGAAGAGCTAAAACACCGTCTTCGCTACCGGCTTCGTATTTCACGTATTTAGTATAAATAGATTTTAAAGACTCATCGGCAATCGGGTGCATATAAATCACTTCGGCTCTATTTTTTTTGTTTGCTTGGTTTATAGCAAATTTAATCATTGGGTTGTCGTTATTTACTCTACTGCCTAGAACTATTACAAAATCACTTGCTTTTACATCTTCTAAAGTAGCACTATATAGAGACTTACCGGAAGTTTGTGAGAAGTTTTTCATAAATTTACCGAAATTTCTTGCATCTTCGTTATATAGTTTGATACCGAGTTTGTTTTTTAGATTTTGAAGTATCAAAGCCTCTTCATTTGTGATATATGAATCAAATCTTATAGCGTCACATTTTTTTAGTGCTTCTACGGTTACGTCAAAATCCTCTTTTGAAGATACGGTTTTGTTCTCAAAATCGTATCCAAATCTTCCTGCTCCGCAAAGTGATGCGAACTCGAAATCATTTTTTACCCTTACGATTTTTTGTTCGTCCATTTTGAGCGTACCGTTATGTTTAACTTCGTATGTTAAATTACAAGCACTACTACAATGGGCACAACTTGAAGGAACTTTTTTTGACTCCCATGCGTTTGAAGTATATTTGTACGCATTTGATACCAATGCACCTACTGGACAAACAGAGATACACTCACCGCATTGTTGACATTTAGAAAACTTGATGTCTATCTCTGATTTATAACCGCCCGGTTTTACGTAAAGTGCGTTTGAACCTACAACTTCATTACAAGTTCTTACACATTTTTCACATAAAATACAAAGGTAAGGGTCATAACCTAAAATACCCCATTTTTTACTTCTTCTTTTTTGCTCAACTGCACTGAACTCTTGAGAAGATACTTTTAGTTCTAAAGTTTTGTTTTGTAGGTCACACTCTCCGCTTTTGTCACACACACCGCACTGTAGAGGGTGGTTTACATCATAAAGCTTCATAATATTTTGTCTATGTTTGAAAAGTTCAGGCGAGTTTGTAGTTATATTAGCACCGTCAACCGCTTTTGCTTGACAGCTTAATACAAATCCGTTATTTCCCTCAACTTCAACAACGCACATCCTACAACTTCCGATAGGTGAAACTTTTGATAAATAACACATGGTAGGGATATAGATTCCGTTACGTCTTGCTACTTGTAAAATAGTCTCCCCAAAAGTTCCTTTGCACGATTTACCATCTATTGTGATGGTCAGTTCTTTTCCAAAATGTATTATTTTTTCACTCATACTGCCACCATCCCGATGTAATAACATCTCATACATCTCTCAGCTTCCATTTGTGCTTCTTCAGCCGTTAGACCTAAATTAACCTCAAGGTTGTTGTATTTTCTCTCATCAACACCTAGTTTTTCACTATTGGCTCTTGGAATACCTTTCATCCAACCTTTGATTTGCTCTTTTTTGTTGTATGCACCTAGTTTTCTAGTGTGGTCTTCCATAATCTCTGCATCCGTTAACGTTACTTTGCCGTCATAAATATATCTACTTATTACGCTAGCTGCTCTTTTTGCTTGACCTACGGCATTTACTATAGTCATAGGACCGTATTCACAATCTCCAGCCGCAAAAAGCCCAGGACGGCTAGTCATAAAATCTTTACCGTTTGTAAGTAACGTACTCCAAGACGTCATTTTCAATTCCCACTCTTTTGGCAATATCTGTAAATCTGCACTTTGAGATACCGCAGGAACTACAAAATCACAATCAAGCTCAAACTCACCCCCCTCTATTTTTTCTAGTACGGGTCTTCCACCGTTTGGATCCGGTTTTAGTTCATATCTATCAATTACAAGTTTTACTATTTTCTCACCGTCATCTATAATTCTGTTGATTGCAGAGTGGAATATAAACTCTACCCCTTCTTCTACCGCTTCAGTATATTCTTCTAGCGTAGTGTTATTGATGATAGTTTTTTCATCCCTTCTATAAAGCATAACAACTTTTTTCGCATTTGCTCTAATAGAACATCTAACAACGTCCATCGATGTAAATCCACCGCCTACGCAAACTACGGTTTTACCTGTAAGGTCGGTAGGTTTTCCTATGCGATACTTTTCCCAAAGGTTGATTTGGTCAAGCATATCTATAGCTCCCCAATAACCTGGCATTTTTGGATTTTCGTTTTCACAACCTATTTTTTTAGATAGTCTTGTTCCAAAAGCAAGTAGTGTAGCATCATACTCTTCATCTATCTCTTTTAATCTATCGGCAGTTACTCTATGGTTTGTAATAACATCAACCGTAGGCATAGACGTAACAAGTTCGATATCTTTGTTGTACTTTTCTATAGGCATACGATATTGTGGAACACCCACTGCAACTTCACCGCCAAGAACAGGTAATTCCTCAAAAATATCTACTTTGATACCTTCCAAAGCAAGGTAATATGCAGCAGTCAAACCTGCAGGTCCCGCACCGATAACCGCTACTTTTTTACCGTCATCTTTCGGTTTTTTAGGTTTAGTAGGATGGAACCACTCTAACTCATGGTCTGTTTCAAAATCGGCACCTATTCTTTTTAGTTCCATTATGGCAACTGCACCGTCAAGATTTGTTCTGCGACATGCTTTTTCACATGGATGTGGGCAAACCCTTCCACATGTATGAGCCAAAGGCATAGTTTTTCTTGTAGCACTTAATGCATTGTCGTATAAACCGTCACGAACACCTTCTATGTAAGCAGGAATATCAACATGAGCCGGACACATATCCATACACGGAGCAGTTATATTTGCTATGTATTTATCGTTATCACTCTCATACCAAGGTGATTTTTGTTTGTTGTTTATACAATTCAAAAAGTCTTGTTCAAAATATTTCAACATCCCAAGTAAAGGGGTAGGTACGGTTTTACCTATTTCACACTTACTTGTTTGTTGCATTGTAGAAGAAATTTCTTTTAGATGTTCTATATCGCTTAGAGTCCCCTCTCCACGACCTATTTTGTCGAAAATATCATAAAGTATTCTTCCACCCCAACGTCCAGGTGCACATCTTCCACACGCTTCAGAATATTCTTGGTATTGCTTTGCATAATTGATAGCAAGTTTTACCACATCTACTTTTTCGTCAAATATAGCAAAACCGTCCCAACCTACATAAGCTTTTGAAGCTGTAGAGTCATCATAAGCAAAAGGGAATTTAAATGACGTCGTAGCCAAATCATCGCCTGATTTGCCACGATTATCTATTACTTCTCCTTGCCAGTATGAAAAATATAAGTTACTCATAGTTTACTCTTCAACACTTTCTTCTTGTACCGATTCTTCAATCGCCGGAGCAGATTTTTTTATAACTACGGTCCAATCAACTTCATTGAATTTTAAAGAGTTCATTAACGTATAGTTGTTCTCTTTCACCATATCGGCAACTTTTTGAATAGGAGAGAAATCACCTATTTCAAATAAAAATATTGCATTTTCACCTTCACATATATCGTTTTTGATAAGTTCAAACATTCTGTCGTAGAAGTTATCTTTTAACGGTCTTAAATCGTATCTTTTCATCTTCCACTCCCCTTATCTATCTATTTCACCAAAAACAATATTTAAACTTCCGATAATTGTAACAACGTCGGCTAATTGGTGACCTGGAAGTAAATCTTGTAATATACCGGTATGCCAGAAACTCGGCGCTCTTAGCTTAATTCTATACGGATACGGACTTCCGTCACTACAGATGTAGTATCCAAGTTCACCTTTAGGTGATTCGGTAGCCACATAAACTTCACCCACAGGCGGTCTCATACCTTGAGTTACAAGTACGAAATGTTGCATTAAAGAGTAGTTTTGAGTCATCAATTGCTCTTTTGGTGCAGAGATATATTCAGGTGCATGAGCCATAAGCTGAGTATCTGTATCTTTATACATCTCTATAAGTTGTCTTAAGATTTTTGCTGATTGTCTTATCTCTTCCATATAGCATAGGTATCTTCCGTAGCTATCACACGCATAAGATACGGGAACATCAAAATCAAGCTCAGGATAAAGACCGTAAGGCATCTCTTTTCTTAAATCCCATTTTATTCCGCTACCTCTTAGGGTAATTCCAGAACATCCCCAACTTTTTGCCATTTCAGGTGATATAACACCTACGTTTTCAAGTCTCATTTTCCAGATTCTATTTTCTGTTAAAAGACCTTCGTACATAGCAACTTGAGGTACTAAAATATCAAGATATTTAGCTAAATCTTCAATCCAACCTTTTGGAAGGTCAAGTGGAACACCGCCTATTCTAACGGCAGAGTGAGTAAGTCTAGCACCGCAATAGTCTTCCATTAAGTCCATTGCAAATTCTCTTTCTCTAAAACAGTATAAGAATACAGACATAGCTCCAACGTCAAGTGCGTGAGTTGCAAGCCAGAAAAGGTGAGAAATGATTCTATTTAGCTCTACTAGCATAGTTCTTATAACCTCTGCACGTCTAGGTGCTTCAATACCTAGTAATTGCTCAACTGCAAGTGCAAAACCGTAGTTATTTGAAGTAGCCGCGATATAATCCATCCTGTCTGTTGTAGGCAAGAATTCATTATAAATCATATTTTCAGCCATTTTCTCCATACCACGGTGTAGGTAACCTACATCGGGAACTGCTTTTTTTACCTCTTCACCTTGAAGCTCTAGTATAAGTCTTAACTGACCGTGAGCTGACGGGTGTTGTGGACCAAAGTTTACGATCATCGTATTGTCATCTCTCTCAAAAGAGATATTTTCAAAGAATGGTCTTAGTTTATTTACGTGTTGCATCTAACGGTCCTTACTTTCTTTTCTCAAGCACTTTGCTTTCATTCTCATCAAACTTAGTAACAAGTCTTGCACCGAACAATCTTACGCCGTTTTCTTCTTGATATGCAAGAGGAGTATGCTCAGGCTCACCTTTTGTAACAATATCCGTACCGAACGGAACTTCATGTCCAAGTCTAGCAAATCTAGTAGTGTCATATCTGTCAATTGCTGCAGCGTCTCTTATCTCAGGTCCTATAACCGAACGTGCATCTTTACCGAAGATTTTATCAACTTCATACCATTGAGCAGCTTCATCACCTTGTAATGGATACGTTTTTCTAAGTGGGTAATCATACCAATCATCAGGCATAAGAATTCTTTTTGGATAAGGGTGGTTGTTTAGTTTGATACCGAACATATCAAACATCTCCCTTTCGCTCCAATCTGCCGCTCTAAAGATAGATTCTACGGATTCTATAGCATCACCCTCTTTGATAAAACATTTAATTCTCATTCTTTTGTGTTTTGATGTTGAAAGCATTTCGTAAAATATTTCAAACCCTCCACATGTCGCCATATAGTCTAATGCACTTAGCTCCATCAAGAAATCATAATTTAAAGTCTCTTTTGCAAATTTGATTACGCTTTTGTTGTCTTTGACGTTGATAATAACTACCAAATGACCTTTTTGAATGTAAGCATCTTTAACTTCAAAACTAGCTTTTAGATACTCTAAATCTTTGCTAAATACTTCATCCGTATCTACATCAACTTTTGGAATATGCGGAGTTACATAAAATCTATCGTTGTAATAAGATTTTTTTTGTACATCATTTTTTGGAGTATATGCTCTCATTATACCAACCTTTTTGGCTTTTGTGATTTGAAAATCGTGCCACGTCTAATCTTTTTTTGTAATAACATTACGGCATATTGCAGTGTTTCAGGTCTTGGGGCACATCCAGGAAGATAAATATCTACCGGGATTATTCTATCCGCACCTTGAACGGTTGCATAAGTATTAAACATACCGCCCGTATTAGCACAGCTTCCCATGCTTATAACCCATTTAGGTTCAGGCATTTGGTCATATAGTCTTCTTAAAAACTCTGCATGTTTTTTTGTCAAAGTTCCTGCAATAACCAATACGTCAGCTTGTCTAGGAGATGCTCTAAAGATTGTACCGAATCTATCGAAGTCATATCTACTAGCACCACTTGCCATCATTTCGATAGCACAACATGCCAAACCGTAAGTAAGCGGCCAAAGAGAGTTACTTCTACCGAAGTTTACCAGTTTATCAACCGTAGTAAGAGCTATAGGTGCTCCACCGTTTGATAAATAATTTACCTTATGCTGTGCCATTCTAATGCTCCTTTTCTCCACTCATAAATAAATCCTATTGTTAGTAACAAGAGGAAGAAAATCATAGCAACAAACCCAAACCATCCTAAGACTTTGAAGTTTATAGCCCATGGAAACATAAATATGATTTCCACATCAAATAAAATAAATAACAACGCCAACATGTAAAACTGCGTTGAAATTTTGTTTGGTTGTTTTGTAACCTCAGGTCCACACTCATAAATTGTGCATTTTAGCTTCTCTTCGCTAAGACTTGATAGCTTTCTACTTACAAGTCTAGCAAGCATAGTAGTGGCAATAAAAGCACCAAATGTGAGTAAAAACATCACAAAAGCCCCAAAATACGGGTGTGCAAAATCCATATGACTCATCTAATCCCCTTTAAAGATTTTTTATTTTGATCAAAATTTAGTTTTGAGCTGACAAAACTTTGCTAAATCATAACAGAAATTAATTAAAGTAAAACTTAGATGATTTAACAAATATACGATATATGCTTGGTTGATACTAAATGAAACAAGAATTTTTATTAAGTGCTAAAAAAAGGAACACCAAAATTTAAATCTGAAGTGCAATTTTTTAAGTTGTCTTTGAAATAAGAAAAA
>DYJR01000025.1 GCA_020723015.1 Arcobacter nitrofigilis | reverse complement strand
AACCTCAATCAATATTTTAAACTTTGATTGATAAATATATTATACGAAGGAATAAAGATGTCTTTACAAGAACAATTAAAAGAAGATATGAAAATAGCGATGAGAGATAAAGATGTAGTAGCACGTGATACTATAAGATTTCTTAATTCTGCTATAAAACAAATAGAAGTAGACGAAAGAAGAGCATTGGATGATAATGATGTAATCAAACTTATCCAAAAAGCTATTAAACAAAGAAATGAGTCAATAGAGCATTTTAAACTTGCTTCAAGAGATGATTTGGTAGAAGCTGAAACGGCACAACTAAAAGTTCTAGAAAAATACCTTCCAAAGCAACTAAGCGATGAAGAATTGGAAACTAAAATAAGAGATATTATATCGGCTACAGGTGCAACAAGTATCAAAGATATGGGCAAAATAATGGGTGTTGCATCTAAAGATTTAGCAGGTATCGCAGATGGCAAAAGGATAAATGAAACCGTCAAAAAAATACTAGGATAAAATTATGAACACTCACGATTTGGCAAAAGAGGTTTTAGAAAGTCTTACCAAACAAGGTATAGCGCCTACACCTAGGGAATACAATAAAGCATTTTGTAAACTAGTAGAACAAAAAAAACTAGAATACAAAGATTGTAGTGATTTTAGAGAACTTGTAAAACAGCTTTCACGTGCCGAACAATTAAAAATAAGTAAAACGGAAGTTGTAACGGCGGAGGATTTAATCTCTATTTTGTTAAAAAGGGTGAGTGCTTCAAACGTATCAGGTCTTGCAAATATTTTGAAAGATTCTTTATTACCTTCTATTAGCTTGGAACTTGATGAAAACTTGGCACGTTTTTGTATCAAAATAGGTGATTCTCCGTCACTTATTTTTGAAGATGATATTCAAAAAGAAATGGAAGATTTTATCGCAAAACGATTTGAAGCAGATAAAAAAGTAATCCACCAAAAAACATCCGATATTGCAAAACTTATAACACTTATGAGCCAACATCTAAACGATGCCATAGCAAGTAGCGATAAAGGTGCGAAAAACGTATCAAATATCAAATCTAGCCTAGAGCAAATAGATATAAAAACAGCAGAACACTCAAAGCTTATAGAGTTACAAAACAAACTTGTAAGTGCTGCAAGAACCATAGAAACAGAAATGTCTCAAGCAAGTGAAAATCTCTCAAAAGGTAAAAATCAAGTTGATAATTTGAAAGAAAAAATAAAACATCTTGAAATTGAACTTGAACTAACAAAGAAAAAATCAAAAGTAGACTCACTAACAAACCTTTTAAATCGTGGTGCGTTTGATGAAGAATGCGAAAAATTCGAAAGTAGATACAATCGAGAAAAGAAAAACTATGCTATAGTCTTTTTTGACCTAGACTATTTCAAAAATATTAATGATACATACGGTCATGAGGCCGGTGATGCCATACTTAAAACTTTTGCAGTACTACTTAAAAAAGAGACGCGTGATATAGACGTAGTTGCTAGATACGGCGGTGAGGAGTTTGTTGCATTGATTAATTTCAAAACAAAACCTGATTTAAATGCTTATGTCAGTAGAATACAAAAAATAGTTCGTGGAAGTAAATTTAAATACAAAGACGAAAAAATAAAAGCTACGTTTAGTGCAGGTATAAGTATAAGAAGTAATCATCACTCATTTGCTGATACTATAAACAGTGCGGATAAACTTTTATATAATGCAAAAACAGGCGGAAGAGACAAAATAGTTTCTGAATAAAGTTGCTCGACACACGATTAATAATAGGAGATAGAATTTAATGGGTTTTTTATTTGATAAAAACAATCACTTCAATATAGCAAATCTTGCTACGTTTATGAATATTACGGCCGGTTTACTGGCTATTTATTTTTTGACACACGGTCAATTCTTGGGTGCGATTTTGTTTGCTTGGATTGGTGGAGCATTTGATATCATAGACGGTAAAATAGCAAGAAAATACAACCTCTCTACACCTTTTGGGGTACAACTTGACTCTTTTGCAGACTTTTTATCGTTTGTATTAGTTCCGGTATTTTTTATATTTTTTGCAATATTTGAAGGGAAAGAGGAATTTTTAAACTTCTTTGTAGTTGCCGGAGTATTTATATATTATGTCATCAGCGGTCTTAGAAGACTAATCCATTTCAATCTTACCAATGATGCAGGAAGCGTAACAAAATACTTTACGGGTGTACCTACCCCTCTTGGTGCTATTTTGATGATGCTTGTATATATAGGATGGGAGGTAGGCATACTTTTCAATGAATATATCGTGTTGGGATTTGTTGTTATTATAGCTTCATTACTCAACTCAAAACTAAAAATACCACACCCTTAATTTAGGTAAAAAGTAAAAGGTAAAATCTAAAAAATGAATTATATTGTGTCCATGGATTTAGGGTCAAATTCTTTTAGGGTTTTGAAATACGATTACGTAAATCACAAAGAACTAGGAGAATATGAAAAGGTAGTTGCTACGGCTGACGGTCTTAGCCAAAGTGGAAATATCTCAGATGAAGCTGTAAATAGAATAATAACGGCTATTAAAGAATCTATCCAAAAACTTGATTTTGACCCTAGCAAAGCTTTGTGTATAACAACTGCAGCCATGAGAAAAGCAAAAAACTCTGATTATGTATTGCAAACTATCAAAAAACAAACAAATGCTACATTTAAAATAATAGACGGTGATAAAGAAGCAGAACTAACCCTTCTAGCTATCAAAAATGCTATACAACACCATGGATTTGATAATCAAAGATTTTTATTTGTAGATATAGGCGGAGCTTCTAGTGAGCTTGTAATAGTGGATAACGATACGGTAAAGAAAAAAAGTTTTGACTTCGGTATAGTTACCATGTCCCAATCTACAGACAATAATCAAGCCTTACTTGATGCACAAAGTGACGTAAAAGAGTTTTTGGACGGTAAAGATTTAAAAGGGTTCGGTTTTTATGCAACTGCCGGAACTCCTACGACTATAGCAGCTATAAAACAAGGATTAAATTATCAAACCTATGATAAACACATAGTAAACGGTACGGTTATCACAAAAGAGGATTTAGCATACTATAAAAACTTTTTTTCAACAAGTCCTCAAAGTGAAATTTCACCCCTTGTAGGAAGTAGAAAAATAGAATTTGTGATAATGGGTGTAAAAATCTTTGATATGTTTTACGATACTTTGGGATTTGACGAGTCTATAGTTTTTGATGACGGGCTTAAAGAGGGTATCGTAATAGAGGCTTTACAAAACTTATAAACTAAAAAAAGTACTCTTTAAAAAGAGTACCTTGTAAAACTATCTGCCACCTATAGTTACAGTGCACAACTGTTAACTATAGATTCTATTTTACCTACTATTGAAGGGTCTTCAAGTGTAGAAGTATCTTGAGTTATTGGCTCACCTTTTGCAATAGCTCTCAAAATTCTTCTCATGATTTTACCGCTTCTTGTTTTTGGAAGATCAGGTACAAACACAACATCATCACAAAGTGCTATAGCACCAATCTCTTTTTTGATTATGTTGTTGATTTCTTTTACCATTTCCATCTCTTCAGTTACCGTATCTTCGCCTTTTGGTACAACATAAGCAAAAATTCCTTCACCTTTGATAGCGTGTGGTTTACCTACAACTGCAACGGCAGCTACGTTTGGATGTTTTTTCACTGCCGATTCAACTTCTGCAGTTCCCATTCTATGACCTGAAACGTTGATAACGTCATCAGTTCTACCTGTAATAGTAATATATCCCTCTTCGTCCATCATCGCACCGTCACCGGTAAAATATACAGGTTTACCGTCTTTTTTACAATCACCGAAATATGATTTTACAAATCTCTCACTGTCACCCCAAATATTTCTAATCATTGACGGCCAAGGTTTAGTTACACACATAAAACCTTTTTCACCGATAGGTGTAGGGTTTCCTACTTCATCTATAACTTCAGCTATAATTCCAGGTAAAGGGAATGTTGCACAAGCAGGTTTAATAGGTGTAGCCGCAGGAAGTGGAGATACTATATGCCCACCTGTTTCTGTTTGCCAATATGTATCCACGATTGAACATTTACCGCCACCTATTGCATTGTAGTACCAACTCCAAGCAGCAGGGTCGATAGGCTCACCAACCGTTCCAAGAACTCTTAAAGAACTTAAATCATATTTAGCAGGTTCATGTTCACCAGTTTTGTGAAGTAGTCTTATAGCAGTCGGTGCCGTATAAAATTGATTGATTTTGTACTCTTCAACCATTTTCCAACATCTTCCTGCATCAGGGAACGTAGGAACACCTTCAAACATTACGGTTGTAGCTCCGGCAGCAAGAGGTCCGTAAACTATATACGTATGACCTGTAATCCAGCCAACGTCAGCCGTACACCAATATGTATCGTTGTCTTTGATATCAAATACCCATTCCATAGTCATTTGAGCCCATAGGATGTATCCTGCTTGTGAGTGTTGAACACCTTTTGGTTTACCTGTACTTCCAGATGTATATAATAAAAACAATGGATCTTCAGAATCCATTACTTCAGATTCACAAAAAGATGATTCTGTTTTGATAAGTTCGTTGTAGCTATAATCTCTTCCCGCTACCCAGTCAATAGTCTCACCGTTTCTTTCAACGATACAAACTTTTTTAACACATTCACATCCACTTGCTAATGCCTCATCAACAACAGGTTTTAGCATATACGGTTTACCTTTTCTGTAAGCTCCATCAGACGTAATTACAAGTTTTGCCTCAGCATCTATAATTCTATCTTTTAAAGCTTCAGCAGAAAAACCGCCGAATACCACAGAGTGAATAGCACCTATTTTTGCACAAGCAAGCATAGAAATAGCAACTTCAGGAATCATAGGCATATAGATAACTACTCTATCACCTTTTTTAATGTCAAATTTATTTTTCAACATATTTGCAGTTTTACTTACTTCATAAGCAAGTTCCCTGTATGTAATAATTCTTTGGTCGCCGTTATCACCTTCAAATATAATAGCAGTTTTGTTTTTCTTTGTTTTTAAATGTCTATCTACACATTGGTAAGCAACGTTTAGTTTTCCACCGACAAACCACTTATAAAAAGGTGCATCGCTCTCATCTAATACAGTATGATATTTTTCAAACCAATCAATCTTCATATCGGCAAATTTAGCCCAAGTACCTTCGTAATCTTTAGAAAACTCTTCAACTAAATCTTTGTACTCACACATATTTTTGATAAGTGGGGCTTTAAACTTTTCCTTGTTTGGATAAAACAGATTAGACATTTATTCTCCTTAAATTTGTATCTTATATTTGCTTCAATTATAAAAATAAACCATAGCATATATATAGCAAAATTGTTTTTTTACATTTTTGTATTATATTTTTGTTACGTTTTGTTACATTTTAGCATAAATTTCTTCTTGTGAAATCACTTTAGAATTATACTTGATTATAACTTTTTTATCGCTCTCATTGATATACCATTCAAGCACACCTTCGATATTATTTAAAGAATTTAAAAAATCTTGATTTGTTTTATCAAACTCTAAATAAATATTTTTTATATCTGAAGGATTTGCCATTTTGTATATCAAAATAAGCCACGCCAAAGATACGATTATAACAACCGTAGCGGTACCGACCAAACTATGAAATTCTATAACATAACCACCTATTAATCCACCAAAAAACGTACCTAAATATCCAAAAGAATTAAATACTCCAAGCACTGTACCCTTTTGGTTTACTCTAGCAAATTTGGTAGTTAGTGATTGCATAATAGGCTCATGGATATTGAAACCGACAAAAAATATAGTAATACCTATAATAAATAAAATATCACTACTTACAAATCCCATAATACCGAATGACAAAGCAAAAAATGCAATACCTATACTTAACATTAATTTGTATTTACCTTTTTTTTCTGCCATGACGGCACTAGGTCCCATCGCTATCACACCCAAAATAAGTGCAGGAAGATATACTTTATAAAGCTCACTAGTCTCAAAACCGAATGTTTTTATCATTACTACCGGAATAAGAACAAAAGCAAAAGTCATAAGCCCTTTTTGCAAAAAATTTGTTATATTCATAGTAAGAAGATTTTGATTTCTTAGCAGTTCGACGTAGTTTACTTTTTCTTCATAAGAGTGGGTTATTTTCGGTGGATTAGGCACTGCAGTCACCAAAATCACAATAGATACTACGGCTACGACAAATGTTATCCAAAAAAGTGTATGCATCCCGTAAAGTCCACCGATAAAAGGACCGAAAAACATAGCCAAAGCAAATGATAACGCAATAGTACCACCCATCATAGCCATAGCTTTGCCACGTGATTCTTCTTTTACTATATCGCTTATCATAGCAGTTACGACTGCACCTATAGCTCCTGCACCTTGAAGAAATCTACCTAATATCAACATATAAATATCGTTTGTCAAAGCACATATCAATGAACCGATACCGAATAAAACTATCCCAAATATAATAGTGGGCTTTCTACCCCATTTATCACTCATAGTACCAAACGGCACTTGAAAAATCATCTGCGTTATAGCATAACCACCCACTACGACACCCACCAAAAACGGTGTAGCACCTTCAAGATTGTAAGCATATAGGGAAATTAGTGGAAGAACTAAAAAAAGACCGAAAAATCTAAGAGATATAATAGCACTTAGAGGCATAACTTGTTTAAACATTTATCATCCTTATGTTAAAATCGTATTTTATCATAATAAATTTAAGGAAATCGGCTTGAAAATTATATTAGCTTCAAACAATAAGGGAAAAATAAAAGAAATTGGACATATGTTCGATTGTGAAGTGATACCTTTTAGTGAACTACTCGGTGATGTGGATATACCAGAAACAGGCTTGACATTTAAAGAAAATGCCGTAATAAAAGCAAAATACGTATACGACGAGATAATATCAAAAGGGTCAATAAAAGATGATTTTATAGTAATAAGCGATGATAGCGGTATCTGTATAGATGCTCTTGAGGGCAGACCGAATATCTATAGTGCAAGATTTGCAGGGGTTAAAGCCACAGATGAGCAAAACAACCAAAAAGTGATAAAAGAACTCCAAGCAAAAGGACTAAACAGCTCACTTGCCCATTATGTGGCTTGTATTTGTGCCATATATAAAGGTGAGATTTATACTACACATGGATTTTTATACGGTACGGTTTACACAGACCCTAAAGGGGATAAAGGATTTGGATACGACCCACTTTTTGAACCGCTTGGTATGAGTATCAGAACGGCTGAAATGAAACTGGATGAAAAGAAAAAGATTTCCCATAGGGGCAAAGCTCTTGGGCTTATGCAAAGGTTGATTGGAGTTATCATCTAATTACTTCAAAACCACCACTTTATCATAAACTCGTACGGTCGTATCATCTTTCGGTGATACGAAAATATGAGCTATTTTTTGGGTTGTTTCCGATTTTATATCCATTACTATATCGTATTTATCATCGCTCAAATCAAGTTTTTCAAAATCTATATCATCAAACTTTAGAGATTTTATATACTCTTTGGCAAATTCAAGATGGAGTGAGGATTGCATATATCGGTGTTTGTTGATATTTAGCTGACTTGATAAAGCGATATTTTGCATAATATACAAAGCTATTACCCCAAATGTCAAAACGCTAAAAATAGCTATCAAAATACCAAAACCTTTTTTCATATAAACCACTCTTTTATTATTTGAGAGTTTGACACCGAAATATTGATTTTGTATCTATTATTTAACGGTGTTACGGTAAAACTATCCACATCGTTTAAAAGTACGTAGTTTTGAAAATAAAGTGTATTGTTTTGGAGGTAAAAATCATCTATGCTATATCCTAGAGATAACTTTTTGGATATAAAAACATTCGTACTTTCGAGTTCTATAAGCTTTAGACTGATTTCTCTTTGGGTTTTGTTGGATGTGTAGAGTTTGGATAAATAAAGGTTGAAATAAATCCCCACAAAAGATAGTATCCCGACTACTACTATCATCTCCATAAGCAACGCACTTTTTAAATATCTCATAATTTGTACCTATAAAGATATATTCCGTCTTTGTCGTAAATAGTTTTATTTACTTGAATCGTACCTTTTGAAGTTGTTAGTTGCGTAGTTTGTATTGTTGTGTTTAGGTCATTTGAGATATAGAAATAAGCATCATCAAGCTTTGAGTTATTTGAGAGAGTATCCGTATTAGTAGAGATGATTTTACTCATACCGACACTTAACACTGCTAGTATAATAACACAAATAAGTGTTTCAAGTAGGGAAAAACTATTTTTCCCAAGCTCGACAGCTCTATTAAACGCTGATTCTACGGCTTTTATAAAAGCACTTCTTACATTTGCATCTTCTAGTGATGCTACACCGCAAGCGGTAGTTCCGGCAGGTGACATTACTTGTTCTTTTATTTTGGAAGCTTCGGTGTTTTTGATAAGGTCGCCAAATCCTGCAAAAAGTCCGGCAGTGATAGCTTTTGCGTCATCTCTTTTTAGTCCCGCTTTTACTCCACCGTCAGCCAAAGCATCGGCAATAAGTGCCAAATACGCAGGCCCACTTCCTGCTATTGCCGTAGCTATATCAAGCTCTTTTTGAGTATCTAGCCACAGTACCTCACCTATTGCCGAAAATATCTCTTTTGATAACTCTTTTGCATCTAAATCACCGGTAAGTGTAGTCATCGAACTACCGTAAACAGCCGAAACATTTGGCATTACTCTCACATAGTGTGCCGAGGAAATAGCATTTTTCAAAGACTCTAGCGTAGTACCTGCTAAGATACTAAAAAGATTTTTAGCTTTCCCTTTTAGTTTTTTACTTACATCGTCCAAAGAATAAGGTTTGACGCAAAGTATTACGTTTTTGCCCTCTATATCAAAACTATCCCCTATCTCTTTTACGGTTACGTTTTTGTATTTTTTTGCAATAGCTTGTAATTTATCACCGTTTCTACCGACAATTTCCAAATCATATTTTTTATAAAGCCCTGCAATAAGAGCCACTGCCATATTACCGTTACCTATCATTGTCAGTTTCATAAGTGCATCTCCGTTGGAATTATAATATTTTCGTTGATTATATCATAGATACACTTTAAGGTTGTATTAGTTAAAATATTCAAAATTTAAAGTCGAAGGATTGAGATTGAAAAAATATTTATTTATTGCTATATGCTCTATTTTTATTTTTGGTGCTTGTTCACAAAAAGAAGATGCAAAAGAATACAACAAACCGGCAACTTACTGGTACAATAAAATAGTTACGAACGTAGCCGATTTGAAGCTTGATCAAGCCGATGAAGACTATATATCACTAGAGAGCGAACATAGAAATTCACCTCTTATTCCAAATGCTCTTATAATACTAGCTAACGGTCACGTAGAATATGGTCAATACGAACTTGCCGTTTATTATCTTGAAGAGTATGCAAAAAGATTTGGATATACAGAAAACATAGATTATATAGAGTTTTTGAAGATTAGAGCTAAATTTTTATCTTTCAAAGACCACTTAAGAGACCAACAACTTCTATACGATACGCTAAACAACATAGACGATTATGTACTAAACTACCCTAATTCACCGTATATTCACGTAATCAAGTCTATGCAAAGCAGACTTTATATGTCTAAAACATCATTTGAATATGAAATAGGTGAGCTTTATGACAGAGTTGACAAACCTGAAGCTTCGGCATATTATAAAGAACAAAGTAGCTCACATAATATAGATATGTCAAAGGTTAATCCTGCCGAAACTCCATGGTATAAAAGCATTTTTGAATAAAAAAGGACTGATGATATATGCAACTAGAAAATTATGATAACTTTCCGGCAATTTTACCTCTTATCGTAAAGGATGATATATTTTTGTACCCTTTTATGATAGCACCTATATTTATAGGGGATGACTCAAATATTCTTGCAGCTACAAAAGCCATGGAACACAACCAACTTGTAATGGTAATAGTTACAAAAAGCTCACACGAAGGGGGCAGAAAGGTAGATGATTTTTATGATGTGGGTGTAATAGGTACTATTATGAGAAAAGTATCTTTACCTGACGGCAAAATAAAAATACTGTTTCAAGGTCTTGCAAAGGGTAAAATTATCAATGTAAACGAACACGATAAATACCTAACTGCAACCGTTGAGCAACTAGTACCTGAGCCTTTCGTAACTCAAAGTATAAATGTACTTTTAGAAGTGCTAAAAGATAATATCCAAAAGCTTTCAAAACTAAATACTAAATTCCCTGTTGATTTGGTAAAAACGGTAGATGAAAACTCTGATCCGGTTAGGATAATAGACCTTATTTCATCGGTACTAAAACTAAGTAAAAATGAAGCCTACAAGCTATTTAAAGAGACGAATATAGAAAATAGACTACTGAGTATAATAGAACATATAAAAGTAGAAATTGAAAATATCAAAATTCAAAAAGAGATTAACAACAAAGTAAACTCAAAAATCGAAAAAAACCACAAGGAATATTTCCTAAAAGAGCAAATCAAAGCCCTACAAAAAGAGCTTGGCACCGATAACGTAAAAGATAAAGATATAAAAAACTACAAAAAGAAGATAAAAGAACTAAAACCTTTTATGGGCAAAGACGCATACAAAGAAACGAAAAAACAAATAGATAAACTCTCTAGGTTGCACCCTGACTCACCTGATGCCTCTTTGCTTCAAACATATATCGAAATGGTGCTAGAGATACCTTTTGGGCAATATGCAGATGAAAAAATCTCTATAGAAGCTGTTGAATCGCAACTGAACAAAGACCATTACTCGCTAAAAGAAGCAAAACAAAGAATCGTGGAGTTTTTTGCGGTAAAAGAGCTTCTTGAAATAAGAGATATAAAAGACTCTAAAGCAAAAGGGACTGTTCTTTGTTTTGTGGGACCTCCCGGAGTCGGTAAAACTTCTTTGGCAAACTCTATATCAGAAGCCCTTAAACGTCCACTTGTAAGAATTGCACTTGGTGGTTTAGAGGATGTAAATGAGCTTAGAGGTCATAGAAGAACGTACGTGGGAGCTATGCCAGGTCGTCTTGTACATGGGCTTGTAACGGCAAAAAAAATGAACCCAGTAATAGTGCTTGACGAGATAGATAAAGTAGGTGCAAACAACAAAGGCGACCCGACCGCCGTGATGCTAGAGATCCTTGACCCTGAACAAAATCATGAATTTAGGGATTTGTATCTAAACTTTAGCGTAGATTTAAGTCAGTGTATTTTCGTAGCTACGGCAAATGATATTAGAAACATTCCAGCTCCCCTTAGAGATAGAATGGAGTTTATAACGGTATCTAGCTATACGCCGAGTGAAAAATATCACATCGCAGTGGATTATTTAATACCGCAAGAGCTTACTAAACACGGACTGAAAAAAAGTGAAGTAAATCTTAGCAAAAATACTATAGAAATTATAATAGAAAACTACACTAGAGAAGCAGGGGTAAGAAATCTAAGACGTGTATTTTCAAAGCTATTTAGAAAAGTAGTCAAAAAACTACTTGAAAATAGCGACCTCAAAAAAGTCTCTATTAATACGAAAAACATCAAAGAGTTTTTGGATAAACCGGTATTTGATATAGATATTTGTGACAAAAATCCTCAAATAGGTATTACAAACGGTCTCGCTTGGACTAGCGTGGGTGGTGATGTACTTAAAATAGAAGCTATCAAACTAAAAGGTAAAGGGATGTTGTCCTTGACGGGAAGTATGGGTGAGGTGATGAAAGAATCGGCTCATATCTCCCATAGCGTAGTAAAAGTTTTGATAGACAACGGCAAAATCAAAATAGACCCATCTAAAATACCGCTAAGCTATAAAGAAAAAGAGGAAGGTTTCAAACCTGATATTAGCGAAATATACCAAAGGTACGATATACATCTTCATATCCCTGAGGGTGCAACGCCAAAAGACGGTCCGAGTGCCGGTATAACTATGGCTACTACAATAGCATCTATCCTAAGCGACAAAGCGGTCAAAAACGATATAGCGATGACGGGAGAGCTAACTCTTAGCGGTAAAGTCTTGCCTATAGGTGGATTAAAAGAGAAGCTAATAGCTGCTTATAAAGCAAAAATAAAAACAGCTTTGATACCTAGAAAAAACTATGAACGTGATTTGGATGAGATACCCGAAGAGGTCAAAAAAGAGCTGAAAATCATCGCAGTCGATACGATAGATGACGTTTTAAAAGAAGCACTAGTCAAATAATGAGCGATAGTCAAAGAATCAATAACCTCTTTGCACTTGTTACGATAGTCTTAATGTCTATCGTAATAATGATTTACGTGAAATACGTACCAAAAGACGAAAAACCAAAACTCAATAGCGGTTTAGAGTGTCAAAAGGACGTAATATGCTTTGAAAAGGTTTTTGACGAAGCACTTTTAAAAGATGGTTTAGCTCTACTAAATAAAGGCGATTATGAGATTTTGGGTGGATTAACCTCTGCAAAATATATGTCACCCGTACTAGAGACAAAAATTACCGTAGAACAATCGGATATAATGTTTAAAGAAGCTATCAATATACCACAAAACGACAATCCTCAAAAATACCTAACAATATCCTATCAACTAATAGAAAACGACAAATTAGACCCAAACAAAAAAAGCAACTCTCCAAACTGTAAACTATATGCAGGGTATATACTGACATCTTTTCAAATCAACGGTGTGCAGTTTTTTAGGATGCAAATAGATTTTAATACTTATGAAATAGACGAGATAAAAAAACGGATAAATTGTACGATAGAGGCGTTTAAAAACTATGAAAAATAAAGTATTATCACTTACAAACATAATAATAGCGGTAACTGTTTTTATGTATCTTGTTCAAAACAATATGGAACACGGCATAGTCAAAATGGGTATGAACTTACTTTTTCTTGAATACGGTCTTTGGTATCAACCCCTTAGTAGTATGTTCGTACACGGTGGTATAATGCACTTACTTTTTAATATGTTTGTACTATATCAATTCGGTAATCTTATAGAGTCCCATAGGGGAGCGATAAGATTTGGACTTTTGTACTTTGTAGGCGGTATTGCTACGTCTTTGCTTAGTTTTTTGTTTATCTATACCATGGGGATGAACCACAATATGGTTGGAGCTAGCGGTGCTATATGCGTACTTTTGGGATATGTGGCACTACTTGATAGATTTCAGCGAAAAGGGATTATAGTGTGGGTGCTTTTGATTTCTTTTGCACCGCTTTTGATAGGTATGCCTATAGCTTGGTATGCCCATATAATAGGCTTTGCTATAGGGTGGATTTTGGGCTATATCCTATAATAAATCGATATAAAAAGAATACTCTTGTGCTAGTCCGTCTATCCCGAAAGATGGGAAAATAGTAAGCTCACCCTCTATCTCTTTACCGTCTTTTTTGATAAAATTAGTCATTGTGGATATAGCTTTTTTGTATCTTATAGACTCAGCCATAACCTTTTGAACCGCACTTGAACTAGCGACGAATTTAGCAAAATTACTACCTTCTACCTCTTGTTTCTCATATCCGAAATATTCAAGAAATTTGGCAGATACTGATGAGATAACACCGTTTGAATTTGTTTTGAAGTTCGGCACATAGCTATCTATGATAACTCTTTCAAAATTAAGTTGTGTTTTCAAAACATCTATATTTGATTCTAAACTCTTAATATCACTCATAGCCATAGTATTTTTAGTTACCAAAGCTTTTGCTATTTTTTGGGTATTTAATAGATTTTTATATTTAGCTACAACTTCAGTTATGGCAATAGCAAGTTCTTTTACTTTTAGCGGTTTTGTGACGTATTTACTTACGTCTAATTCTAAAGATTTTAGTAGATAATTTTCGTCCGTAAAAGCAGTAGCAATAACAATAGGTACTTGCGGGTCTAGTTTGTGTATCTCTTCAGACATTTCAAGACCGTCCATATTCGGCATATTTATATCACTTACTACAACATCTATTTTATCTTTGTGTGCTTTGTAAGCTTCAAGCCCTTCTTGTCCATCACTTGCTACTATAGTTTCTTTGAAAAGATTTTGAAACATAGCTTTCGTCTGCTCACGTATTAGATAATCATCTTCAACATAAAGCACCGTAATAGTTTTTAAAACATTAATATCAAGTGACATAATCAACTCCATTTCTTAAATAAAAATTAAGACCACATAATAGTATCATTTCTAAGCTTGATTTTTGTTTAAAATAAGCTCTCTTGCATTTGTGGCGGTGTAAGCCTAAAAAGCTCATAGCTTTTTACCGTAGCTATCCTACCCCTTGCCGTTTTTTCTATATAGCCGTTTGCTATCAGATACGGTTCTATGGCATCTTCAAGCGTCCCTTCGTCTTCACTTAGAGCCGCAGCTATGGTACTTAAGCCCATAGGTTTGCCTTTGTTTTGGATAAGAAGCTCCAGAAGTTTTAAGTCCATCTCATCAAAACCTCTATCATTTACCCCTAGCTCATCAAGGGCGTATTGACACCTTTTTAGCTTGATTATCTCTTCGTTTTCAACTTCGGCGAAGTCTCTCACACGGCGGAGCAATCTCAAAGCTATCCTAGGAGTTCCCCTACTTCTTCTTGCTATCTCATGACTTGCTTTTTCTTCTACAGGCTTTTCAAGCTTCACTCCGGCTAGTTCTATAATACGTGCTAGTTCCTTCGGCTCATAAAACTGCATCCTAAAATGCATCCCAAACCTCTCTCTTAGAGGGTTTGTTATCATACCGGCTCTTGTGGTAGCTCCTATTAGGGTAAATCTAGGTAAATCTATCTTTACAGTCTGTGCAGCCGGACCGCTTCCTATAATAATATCAAGGCGATAGTCTTCCATAGCAGGATACAATATCTCTTCTACAGCGGGGCTTAAACGATGTATTTCATCTATAAAAAGTATATCCCCTTCGCTAAGATTTGTCAAAATAGCAGCCAAATCACCGCTTTTTTCTATCATAGGAGCTGCCGTTACTTTGATATTTGCCCCCATTTCATAGCTAATAAGGTGTGCTAAAGTAGTCTTACCAAGCCCCGGAGGTCCAAAAAGCAAGATATGATCAAGTGCTTCTGCTCTTTTTTTACTAGCATCTATGAAAACCTTGAGGTTTTTTTTGATTTTCTCTTGCCCTATGTACTCATCCCATTTGGATGGTCTTAAGCTTACCTCATTTTTCTCATCAAAACTTATTTTTTCTATATCTACAATGCGTTCCATCAATAAACCTCATCGCCGTTTGGAAATGAGCTATCTTTTACGTTTTTCATATACTCTTTTAGTCCATTTTGGAAAAGTGCAGCACCTTCTAGGTATGTTCTTACGAATTTTGGTTTAAACTCGGTATTTAGTCCAAACATATCACTCCATACAAGCACTTGTCCGTCCGTGTCGCTTCCTGCACCTATGCCTATAGTCGGGATAGTTACGGCTTGTGTTATAGCCTTTGCAGCTTCAGGCTTGACCCCTTCTATCACTATTGCAAAAGCCCCTGCAGCTTCTACAGCTTTGGCATCATCTATAAGCTTTGCTATGTTGGCTTCATCTTTGCCTTTTATCTTATATCCGCCCTCGCTTCTTACAAATTGTGGCATAAGTCCGATATGCCCCATAACTGCTATTGAGTTGGTCGTAAGAGCTTTTATGATATGAGCTTTTTCGGCTCCACCTTCTATTTTGACAGCCCCTGCGTTTGTTTCTTGATAGACTTTGATACAGTTTTTAAGTGCCATAGCCTCATCCGTGTAAGTACCAAAAGGCATATCGCACACCACAAAAGTATCAGGTGCACCGCTACAAACTGCCTTTGTATGATAAATCATCTGCTCTACGGATGAACTAAGAGTATCTTTTGCACCGCCGAAACTCATATTTAAGCTATCACCCACAAGCAATATATCGGCATCACGGAAAAGATTTGCAAATAGTGCATCATAAGCCGTAATCATAGCGATTTTTTCTTTTCCCTTCATTGCTTTCAAAGAGGATACGTTTTTTTTCATAGTAAAGTTCTCCATAGTTTATTAGTTTTCAATATAATATTAGATACAATATTGTATCGAAAATTAATTAATATAGGATAAATATTTTGAAGAAACTTGTAGGATATATAACATCATCTATGCCCAACAACTCTTTCACCGTGGATTTGGCACTGAGCCTAAAAGAAAACGGCGTAGATATACTAGAACTAGGAATTCCTTTTTCCGACCCTGTGGCTGATGGTCCCGTGATAGAAAAAGCGAACTTAATAGCACTTGAAAACGGCTTTAAAATCAAAGATTTGTTTGAAGTATCTGCCCAAATAGCACCCCATATAGATACCTTGTGGATGGGTTATGCAAATCCTTTTTATCACAAAGGGTTTGAACACTTTTGTCAAAAAGCAAAAGAATACGGAGTGCAAGGGTTTATAATACCTGATTTGCCTTTTGAAGAGTCTTTGAAATATCAAGATATGTTCAAATCATACAACCAATCTCTTATCAACTTCGTAGCTCCGACAGATACGAAAGAGAGAATCAAACAAATCACTAGCAATAGCTCAAAGTTTATCTATCTAGTGGCATATACCGGGATTACGGGAAGCGGTAAAGTTGAAGATTTGAGCGAAGTAATAGCAAATATAAAAGAATATTCAAAAGACCCTGTTTATATAGGTTTTGGCGTGGATGAAAACACTGCAAGAGAGAAAGCCAAAGGGGTGGACGGTGTAATCGTAGGAAGTGCATTTGTCAAACATCTTCTTGATACGTCTCTAAGCAATAAAGAAAAAATAGCAAAAATCTCATCTATCGCAAAACAAATCAAAGAGGATATTAATAGCTAATATCCTTGAGTTTTGACAAAGCCAAATCAAATTCATAGTCCATAATCAAGCGTTTTATCTCATCAAATCGGCTTTGTCTAGCTATATCAAAACGAAATTTTATAAGCTCATCCACTATAGGTTTTATCATCTTCGGTCTTTTGGTTTCTAGTGCTAGTTTCAACTCTTCAAGTAGATTTTTTAAAGTATCTTCATCTATTTCGTCAAATTTTGTTTCATTATCTACTTTTGCAAAGTTTTTTTCTATTTCATCACAAACTACCTTGAGTGCATCTAGCATATCATCTAAAATCTTTTGATTTGGTTATTCTTCCAACATACTAGAGAGTTCATACACTCTAGTAGCCCCGTGCCGCTTAGACCTTTGAGGGTATGCAGTATATATCCAAAATCACCATCGTCCAACTCTAGTTTGATATTTTTATACTCTACGGCAAACTTCAAAACAATACTCTCATAAAGTTCTAGACTACTTATCCTAGAAGGTACCACACTTTGAACATCCAAAGATTTAAGTATAGGAAGTTTTATATCCGGTATGTTTGATTTTGTTGTAGATTGAGTAGGTGACATATACTTCAAAAGCATTTCAAACAACAAATCAGTTGCTATAGGTTTATTAAGGTGTTCATTCATACCGACTTGTTTGGATTTGATAGCATCTTCTTTGAGGGCGTTTGCACTTAGTGCAATAATAGGTATCTGTTTATCAAGTTCTCTTATGTGCCTAGTAGCCTCGTACCCATCCATCAAAGGCATCCGTATATCCATCAAAATAAGCTCGTAAACATCTTTTTTGACTTTGAATTTTTCTATCGCTTCAATACCGTTGACGGCAATATCGACAACTATTCCACTAAGGCTTAACATACCTGAGATAACTTCCTGATTTAAAATATTGTCCTCTACTACCAAAACATTTACCATGCAATGTATCAAGTGCTTGTTTTAAATGGTTGTTATAAATAGTTTTTTGTTCAAGATGGTTATTGGATATTTGTTTTAGCTCTTGTTCAAGTAAATCCACTTCAAAAATAAACTCGCTCCCTACGCCTAGCTCACTTTCTACCCAAATTGTACCATTCATCATTTCTATGAATTGTTTGCTTATTGCAAGTCCAAGCCCCGTACCTCCGAATCGTCTTGTGGTAGTGCTATCTGCTTGAGTAAAAGAGTGAAAAAGCTTCTGCCTTTGCTCTTTTGAAAGACCTATACCCGTATCTTTTACCCTAAATCTAAATCTATCTTTGCATACTTTTTCTATAAATATCCCTATTTCACCGCTACTTGTAAATTTAACAGCGTTTGTTGCTAGGTTTATAAGTATCTGCGTAAGTCTCAAAGGGTCACCGAAAAAATTCGTATTGATACTTTGGTCATACCCTACTTATAATACCCCAAGAAAAACAAACAACTTTTTAGAAAGTTTTATTCTCTTAAGGTAAAATTTAACTAAAAAATAGAGGCAAAAAAAGATGAGCAGAAAAAAGAACCACATTTAGCACAGAGTTTAAAACTAAAATTGTGCTTGAAGTTTTAAAAAAGCGATAAAACAATCAATGAGATTGCAAGCACAAACAATATTATACCATCTAAAATAATAAACTTATCTCTTTAATCTGCTCCTCAATCCAA
>DYJR01000103.1 GCA_020723015.1 Arcobacter nitrofigilis | reverse complement strand
GACTAAAATCCCTTAAATAAGGGAATCTTGGTGTTTAGTTCGGGAATGTCCGTTGTATTGATATTTTGGGGTATTATAATTTATTATCCAAATCCACTATTACTACATTATTACTTTGCGGTATTTCACCGCGTAATACAAACATATAATCCCTCAAACTACTATCAAGAGAATTTATTGTTGACGGGGAGAATATATAAATAAAAGTCAAAAGGATAGAAAGTAAAAAAGCAGAGATTAAATATGTATAAATATATTGTAATCTCTTTTTCATACTAGTAGTTTACTTTATGGTGTTTTAGAAAATCCACCACATCAAACATCATTTGATATTGGTTATTTTTAATAGGAGGCATATGAGCTATATCAAAAAAACCTGCGTCACTGAGCTCTTTTGATCTATATTTCGCTTTTAGTTTCATCTCTTTATCCAAAAACTTATCAAGACTTTTTATATTGTGGGCATTGACAAGCCAAATACCTACATCTTTTCTATCATTTTCTTGTTCAAAATAATCCTCAAAAAAGTCATACTCTACTAATATGCTAGATTCTTCATAGAACTCGCGTCTAGCACACTCCTGAGGCCTCTCTTTTGAAGCCATAGTACCTTTTAAAAATCCCCATTTATACCTACTGTCGCTTGCTTTACATAAAAAAATATAAACCTGACCGTCTTGTATCAAATAAGGAGCTATTCCGTAAGATTGAACATTAGCCATAATTACTCCTTATGATGGTATTGATTTCTTATAGTATACAACATAGACACCTAAAGTTAATACTATAAAAGGAACTATAAGTGCAAATTCAGGCAAAATCACACTACCTATTGCAAATTTGTAAAGCAAAAAGAACCCTCCCCATATAAAAAGAGTACTAAATATAGTCACACTTGCATATATCCTTGACTCAAAAAATCTGTTATTCAAAGATATAAATATATAATATAAAAATAACAATGGGATTACAAAAAACGGAACTATCGTTTGATTATAAATAATAGCCCTTATTTTATCTGTTTTTACACCTTGTGCTCCCATCACAAAAAAAGCATCTACCGCGTCTATAATAGAGTAATTAGCATTATCTGTATATACGTTATCCAAAATTTTCGGTTTAAATCCATCTAACGTATAAATAAATTTTTCGTTTGTAAGTTCTAATTTGCCGTTATCAAAAGCAGGATTTATAGGTTTTGAAGTAATTACGGCATCTTCAACGTACCACCTATTATCTTGAAAATATGCTTTGTTTGCAGAAATTGTTTTTACCAAATCCCTATTTGCTATTTCAAATATCTCTATCCCTTCAGCTCTTTGTTCCAAAGGATAAAGCTTTTTAAAATATACGTAAGCATCGTTATATTTTACGAAAATATCCTCTTTCAAGGAACTAAAATATTCCCCGTCAAGAATCTGCTTTTTCTTCTCATAAGCATATGCCAAAGGGGTAGTTTGTAATGCCAATAAAATTAATAAAGCTATCATATTTACAAATATTACAGGCAAAAAAAGCTTTCTTTTTGAAGCACCTAAAGAATAAATACTTACAAGTTCATTATGCTTTATCATAACCACAAGTAGCACAATCCAAGCAAATACCAAAGATAACGGGAGTGCAATAGTAAGTGTAAAAAAGGCATTATAAAATATATATAAAGCAATAAGATTTGCAGAATCAGGAATTGAACCTAAGTTTTGAATGAATTCGAAAGTAATAAAAAACAATTCTAAAGATAATAATATAACTAAAAATAATTTTAAATACTTTATTGAAACATACTTACTTAAAATTGACAACTATTTACCTTTAAAGTTTAATCATATACTTTGACTGAACTATATCAAGAGGTGTCGTTTTGAGTGCTCCGATAGCTTCAATACACTTACTTATTATACCCTTTAAATGATAAAATTGCTCTTTAGAAAAATCGCTTAGCACGTAATTAGCCACATCTTCTTTATTTTCTGGTTTTCCAATACCTATACGAACTCTGACGTATTCTTTTCCGATATGGGAATCTATTGACTTAAGACCGTTATGTCCACCGTGTCCACCGCCTATTTTAAACTTAACAGTCCCCAAAGGTAAATCAAGATCATCATGTATCACTATTACTCTTGAAGTTTCTACATCAAAATATTTTTTTATAACAACTACACTATCACCGGAAAGATTCATATAAGTTTGAGGCTTTGCATAAATATTGTCACCTGCTTTATAGACAAGTGCTTTGAAGTTTGATTTATTTACTGAAGTTGTTTGTAGGTTTTTGATTATCTCATCGATAACCATAAAACCCACATTATGTCTGGTATTTGAGTATTTGTCCCCAGGATTACCAAGTCCTACTATTAGATGCATTATTTAGCTTTAATTACACCGACAACAGGTACTCTTGGATCTAAGAAACATTGTACGCCCGTAGGTAATACTAAATCTCTAACTAAGATATTATCACCTGTATCTAAGTCATCTATTTTTAAATGGAAACTTTTCGGTAAGTTTTCAATACAAGCTTTAACAGGAACTCTTTTCTTATGGAAAACGAAAAGACCTTTATTTTTAAGACCTTTTGGAGTACCTTCTACAGTTACAGGAACTTTATAAGTTGTTCTTACGCCGTTTTGAGCTACCATTAAATCAACGTGCAACAAATCATTTGTCACAGGGTCTCTTTGATACTCGTTAATTACAACGTTTAACGTCTTTTCGCCGACTTTTACGTCAAATGCTAAACTATCTTTAGTTTTAACGGCTTTGATAAAGTCATTTCTCTTAAATGCTGCATTTATGTTTTCTAAACCTTTTCCATAAATGTTTGCAATTAGATAACCATCTTGTCTTAAAGCTTTTGTAGAGCTTTTTGCAATACTATCTCTAATTATTCCTTCTAACATGTTTTCACCTTTGTTTTATATACACTTTTTTGTAAAGTGATGAATTATACCAAAATTAATCTAAAAATAAATTTAAACTAATAAAAGTTTTACATACTGATGTTACGATAATCCAATCTCCACACATTTTCTCCAAATGTTACCTTTCT
>DYJR01000102.1 GCA_020723015.1 Arcobacter nitrofigilis | reverse complement strand
TGTTTTTCTTATTTCAAAGACAACTTAAAAAATTGCACTTCAGATTTAAATTTTTTTGGGGGGAAATAAAAAAATACGAAGAAAAAACGGTGATGATTACTGGGTGTATGCTACGGTTTCTCCGGTTTCTCCGGTTTTCGATAAGAATGGATATAAGATAGGTTATACTTCCATAAGAGAGGAAATTTCGGACAAAAAATGAATTGAAGAGATAGCTATTACCGATTCAATGACCGATGTATATAATAGAAGATATTTTAATGAGATGTTACCAAGACTTATTAATGCGTGCAAAAGAGAAAATGATTATTTGACTTTTATTATCCTGGATGTAGATTTTTTCAAACAATATAATGATACTTACGGACATAAAAAGGGTGATACCGTTCTTATTCGAGTGGCACATTCATTGCGAAGCTGTTTAAATAGGGGTAGCGATTATTTGTTTAGAATAGGCGGTGAGGAGTTTTGTATTCTCATAAAAGGTCTTGATGAAGAAAAATCATTTGCTTTTGCCGATAAACTAAGACAAAAAATAGAAGATTTGCATATAGAACACTCTAAAAACAGTGCTAGTGCGTTTGTAACCGCATCATTTGGAGTCGTTGTTCAATTCGGTGAAGAGATAGAAAATGAGAATACTATCTACACGTTAGCAGATGAGAAATTGTATCAGGCTAAAGAAGACGGAAGAAATAGAGTATGTATTTAACAGCACTCTAGTTCCGCTTGCTCAAGTATCTTAATACCTTTTTCGTACTCATATTCGTCAAATAAATCAGATATATAAAAAACATTTGCACAGATGTGATATAAAATATCCTTATTATCGCCGTTTTTAGAGAAAAAAGTTTTATAATCATCAGGTATAAAAGTCATAAATCGTTGCCAAAAATCATTTTTTTGCTTCAGGAACCATTTCAAAAAGTTCATTCATGGCATCTAAAACTTCTATGGCATTTTTATAGCAATCAATATTGGAAAACGTTACGTATCTATCTCTTGTTTGCATACCGTATAACCCCTTTTTGCAAGAGATTATACAAGTTTTATTCCGTTAAACAGGTCTATCTAAAACACCGTCTTTTATAAGACGTTCGATTCTTCTTTTTTCATGTCCTTGGTAGTCAGGATTTATGATATCCTTCCTCACTTTTATCCCCTCTTTGCCGTCAAACTTTTTTTTCCTAGCATCCTCCACTATAAGACCTGCTATGTCGTTTGTTTGTTGGGCTATGATATTTGTTTCTATGGCAATTTTTGCATTTTCTTGTGTTTTGTTATCGATTTCTATTATAGCATTGTTAATAACATTGATTTTTGATTGTTGTTCCCTGCTATCATTTGATACTTCTTCTATAATTTTAATAGTAGAGTTAATATTTTCATTTAGTTTATGATAACCGCTAATCATATTGTTTGCCATATCTTTACCGCTATTTGCAGTTGATGTAGCACTCTCAACTAGCTCTTTTATCTCTTTTGCCGCTTCAGCACTTCTTGATGCTAGATTTCTCACCTCTCCTGCAACTACCGCAAATCCTTTACCTGCTTCCCCTGCCGTTGCAGCTTCAACGGCAGCATTTAGCGAAAGGATATTTGTTTGGAATGCAATTTGTTCTATTACTGTTATAGCATCACTTATTGATTGGATTTTTTTATTGATTTCATCCATAGAAGCGGTAGTATCGTTTGCAAGTTTCAAACCGTTGTTTGATGATTTAGTTACTTCATTTGCCAAAGATGCCATTTTTGTAGCATTTGTTGTTGCATAGGATACGAATTTTGACATATCGTCTATTAAAGTTGATACATGTTTTAAAGATTCTGCTTGTTTTTTTGATGAAATCGTAAGTTTTTCAACGTTTGCAGCAAGTATTTGTGAATCTTGTTGTAATGCAAGACCGTTTTTGAGGTTTTGGCTACTTAATTTCATTAGCGTATCACCTAGCATATTTACTTTATCGAATAACTCTTTGATTTCTCCGGTCGTATTACCTTTTATTATCAATTTACTTTTATAGTCATCATTGCTAAAAAGTTCCAAAACTTTTAGTACCCTGGAAACATTGTATTGCATTGCAGAGAGCATACTATTTACTATATCAATAAGATTGTTTATTTCCGGATTTGCTCCCGTTGCGTTGATTTTAACCCCTATTTGACCTTTTGAAGCTTGTTGGCATATTAATGCACTTTCTTTAATTGCTTCTTTGTCTTGTTCTAGACCTTTGATAGTTTGACTTATATTTTCATTGACTGCAACGACCATTTCACCTATTTCGTCCATAGAATGTACCGTTAGAGGCTCTACTTTGTCGTTTTTATGGGAAATATAATCAAAAAATGCCATTAGTCCGACTTGGAAGTCATTAATAGGATTTGTTGCTTTCTTTGTTATAAAGAATATAAGAAGGCTTATAAGTGCGATAATTATCAACGAAGTAATACTAAGACTTAAAATAGTACTGTTAATGAGCTTTTGTGCTTCTTCAAGTGAAAAGGTAAGATCAATTACACCTATAACATCTCCCTCTTTTTGATTGGCGTGACACATGATACATTCGCTTGATGCAATCATAGGTCTTAATACTCTAAGTGCCCTCTCACCGTTATTCATATCTACGACTTTTTGTGTTTTTGTAGTAAAAACCTCTAGTATGTCTTTATCCGTAGTGAATTTCTCACTGGGACTATAAAATTCTATAGTTTCCTTACTTTTTGCAACCGTTAGATTTTTTAACCCTTTAATATTTTGTCTGCTATTTTCTTCAGCTTGTTTGATTATTTGCGGGTCACCGCTATTCATAGCATTTCTTAGGGTCAAAAATAGCGAGTCTGTCAACATCTCTAAAGAACCTTTTGTATTGGCAATGGCGAGTTGTTCCATTTTATTTGTAGAAATATAAGTTGTGATAATATTGGATAAAAATATCATCATAATTGCAGGAACAAGAATCTTTGTAGTGATACGGAGCTTATTGAACATTTTAGGGACCTTTTTGTGATATATGTAAATTTTTTCTAAATTATAATTAATTTAATTTTATATTACAAT
>DYJR01000101.1 GCA_020723015.1 Arcobacter nitrofigilis | reverse complement strand
GAAATTTGAAACAATTTAAGATATTTGTGTTTTTTTGATTATCGTAAGGTCAGAAACTAATACTAGTCTAAACAACACAAATCCTGCTAATGTTGGTTTCTAATAGAAATACAAATATATTTTCTTATAAATATCATTTATCTATCATATTTAGTATTATGTATCAAAAAACCTTTATATTTGTTTAAAAAAGTATAAAATATTACCGAATGGATACCGTAAAATATTATAAATATTAAGTCCTTTTTTGATAAAATCATAGCATATACTTAATTTGGAAGGAACAATAATGTCAAAAATAGTTGTACCTCTTGCAAGCGGTTTTGAAGAGATTGAAGCGGTTAGTATTATAGATGTATGTAGACGTGCAGGGATTGAAGTGAATGTTGCAGGGATTGAAACTATAGATGTTGTGGGGGCAAATCAAATAAGAATAAAATGTGATTGTTTATTTAGTGATATTAATTTTGATAATGTTGATATGATAGTTTTACCCGGAGGTTGGGGGGGTACGAACGTACTTGCTTCAAATGTTTTTGTACAAAATAAATTAAAAGAGTTTAAAAAAGATAACAAATATATAGGAGCTATTTGTGCTGCCCCTTTTGCATTGCATAGGGCAGGTGTATTAAATGAGAATTATACTTGTTACCCAAGCGTAGAAGATCAAATAAGACAAAATGGTTATACAGATAATAAAAAAGTCGTAATAGATGGTAAAGTTCTCACTTCAAGAGGACCTGCAACCGCTATTTGTTTTAGTCTTGAGATAGTAAAGCTACTTGAGGGTAAAGAGATGTATGAAACCCTCAAAGGTGGATTACTGGCAGATTTTTGTTAAAAAGGTATTCTTTTGCCGTATTTAGTTAAATTTGCCTATTATTTACAAAATCTCAAAGGGTATAATGCCTTAAAAGATTTTTGTTATAACTTACTTGAAAATCAAAGTTTTAAATATAGAAAATTAGTTGATTACACTATGATTTTCTTTATTTTAAGTAGTGTTGCTATTATTATTTATGATACAAAAAATGACGTTCCCCCTTTATTTATACTTTATGATGATATCATTCTCGGTATTTTCGTGTTGGAGTATATTATAAGACTTTGGATTTGTAGCGATTCAAAAGGTATTATTATACGAGACTACAACAAATCTGAGTTTTTAGGCAAGCAGTATAGTTCATTTTCATCTGTAAAATCGGTCTTGAAAGATAAAATTTTATATGCTATTACCCCTTTGGCGATTATAGATTTATTATCTATCTTGCCTGGATATAGGTTTTTGAAAGTATTTAGAATTTTTAGAATTTTTAAGATTTTAAGATACACAAAAAGTATAAATCAATTTACAAATATCCTAAAAGAGCGGAAATTTGAATTTATAATGCTTTTTAGTCTTAGTGCATTGATGGTTTTTATATCATCAAGCGTTATATACGTCGCTGAAGCTATGGATGATAGAAGTAAGGTAAATACTTTTTTTGATGCTATTTATTGGTCCGTTATCACTATTGCAACTGTAGGATACGGTGATATAGTACCGGTTACCTTTGAAGGTAAAGCAGTGGCACTTTTGCTTGTAGTGTCAAGTCTAGGAATTATTGCTTTTTCAACATCTATTTTTACTACGTCGTTCACTCAAAAAATGTTTGAATTGAAGAAAAATAGAGATTTAGGGAAAATTAAAAATCTAAAAAACTATTGTGTAATTTGCGGCTACGGTAAAATAGGGCAAATAGTAGCACAAAGACTTATTGAAAGTGGAGATAATGTAGTGGTTGTAGATAACGACCACACGAAAATAGAACTTGCAAGATTAAAAAATATTATAGCATTGCATCTTGATGCTACAAAAAGCGAAACGTTAGTTAGTATAGGCGTGGGCAGTCAGAACATTTCAAGTATTTTATGTCTGACCGATAGTGAAGCTGTGAATTTATACATATCTTTGGGTGTAAGGTATTTGAATAAAGATGTAATGGTTGTAGCAAGTATAGACAATCAAAGTGCCTATAAGAAATTTCTTTTAGCAGGGGTTAATCATATCATTTATCCATATGAGGCAATGGCAAAAATGGGTATTGAATATATGAATAATCCTATTGCATATGAGGCGTTATATACTACGCTTTTCGGCAAAGAAGATGCTTTCTTAGAAGAAATTTATGTCAAAAAAGGGACATTTTTAGAGGGCAAGAAAATAAGCAATATTAATTTCAAGTCTTATAAATTGATTGTGTTCGGTGTTTTGAGAAATAAAGATTTTACATTTAACCCTCCTAAAAATTTTATTTTGGAACATGGTGATAAATTGATGCTTATCGGATACAAAGAGAGTATAGAATATTTTAATACATTGGTGAGAAGATGAAAGAAATATTAGTATTCGGTTGCGGAAAACTAGGAACCGAAATATCATTACAATTGCAAAAATCGGGAAGTAATTTTGTAGTTGTAACTACGGATTCGATGGAGTTTAAGCGGGCAAAATCGCAAAACCTTAATGTAGTTTTTGAAGAATCGATAGATGATGAACTTTTGGACAAATACGGTATAGGTAGATTCGTAAAAACAATATTTTGTCTTATGGAAGATGATATTCAAAACCTTTTTATTACCATATCGGCAAGATTTTTGGATGAGAAGTTGAAAATTATATCAAAAGCCGATAGTTTGGATGATTCTCAAAGATTTATAAGTGCAGGGGCTACCAAAATATTAGATCCTTACGAATTAAGTGCAAATAAGATTTTTGACTATTTAAAAAAGCCCAATATCGTACAAACTATAGAAAATACTATTTTTTCGGATGAACCTATACAAATGGCGGAGGTTTTTATAGAAGAACATAGTCATTTCAAAGATAGATATATTAATGATATAGATTTCAAAGATGAATTTAACCTTATCTTTTTGGGGGTTAAGGAGTCAATCCACTCAAATAGTTTTATATTCTCAACTTCAGGGTTAAATCATAAATTAGCAGTAGGCAATATAGTCGTAGTAATAGGGCACAGCCAAGATATACAAAAAATAAAAGTATAATACAAGGTTACGGTTGATTACCGTAACCTAACAATTTAGTGAGAAATTCCCAAAACTTCATACTGAACATACCAAACAAGTATTGAAA
>DYJR01000024.1 GCA_020723015.1 Arcobacter nitrofigilis | reverse complement strand
TGTAACAGATTGTGGCTTAATTATATTATGTTTATTATTTTAAATGGTATTAATTCTGATTCTATAGTAGCCCATACTTCTTGTCCGAACGGAGCTTGTGTTTTATTTAAAATTTCCATGCTAATCCCCTTATCTTTTATTTCTACCGATATTTAAGCCACTATTTGTAGCTTTTGACCCTTGTTCTACAACACCGCTTTTACCTGTTAGTTCAGCTTCTTTACCTACTATAGGTTCATCGCTAAATAAAAACTCTCTCATCATTTTATCCCATGTAGGAGAGTTTCTTCTAAGCCACTCAAGACCCATACACGCGTGTTCTATCTCTTCGTCACGGTTGTGTTCCATGATAGCTTTTGCTTCCGCATTTGTAGCACATTCAGCCCTTTGGTTGTACCAATCAACCGCCTCAAGCTCTTCCATTGTGCTTTGAATAATTCTGTGATAATCTTTTGCAAAATCCGATAATTGTTTTGGATCTTCGTGAAAACCTTCATGTGCCATTCATTATCCTTTCAAATTAAATTTTTATATCAACTTAATTCTATAGCAATTTATATAAAATGTCAAGAAAAATTTTATCATTTGCATTAATTTTTCAATAATGTCAATCTCTCTTTACTTGATGATATAGTTTGCTATTGCTTTTATTTCATCTTCAGTTAATGATTTAACTTGCCCCGTCATAAGTGTTTTCATACTACCGCCGTAAGTACCGCTTTGGTAACCTTTAACTGCAGAAATAAAATTTTCTTTTGACAAATCTTTGATGATTTTGCTAACGTTCAATGCAACTTTCTCACCGTTTGCACCGTGGCAAGAAGAACATTTTGCGTATAGTTTAGCACCGTCTATAGTAGGTGTAGTTATCGGAGTTTGTTGTACCTCTTTTTCTACCGTGGCTACGACATCTTTTACTTCCTCTTTTGCTACTTCAACTTTTTCCACAGCCTCTTTTACTACGCTTTCCGCTACGGCTGTACCAGCAGGTTGCTCAACTTTAGGTTGTTCAACAGGTTTTACAACAGCTTCCGCACTTACTTCCTTTTTCTCTTCACCACCGAAGCAACCGCTTAAAAGTATGGAAGCGGTTATGGAACTTAAGAGGTATAATTTCCCCTTTTTAAGTATTTGATTTTGCATCATTGAACATCCTTTGTTTTAATTTGCTATTAGGTATAATACAACTACTTATCTAAAAGTTTTTTTAAAGGTAGAAGATAGTGAGATATTATATTTTATTAATTTTCTTAGTTTCAGGACTACTTGGTGCTGAAAATGCTCCTATGATAAATTTATCGGTTGCGGCTATAGAAGAGCCTGCACAGTTTGTAAAAACAATCAACATCGCAATACTTTTGGCTTTGATGGTATTAGCACCTACGTTACTTTTGATGGTGACGAGTTTTACAAGGCTTATTATCGTATTTTCTTTACTTAGACAAGCGATGGGTTTGCAACAAACTCCTCCTAGTCAAGTTATTATATCTCTAGCTTTGATTATGACCGCTTTTATTATGGAACCTTATGCCAAAACGGCTTATGAAGACTCTATAAAACCTTATATGGCTCAAGAAATTAACTATGAAGTGGCTATTGAAAAAGGTATTAAACCTTTTAAAGAGTTTATGATGAAAAATACTAGAGAAGCTGATTTGGCACTTTTTTATAGGATAAAAAAAGAACAAAATCCGGCAAACGTAGATGAAGTAAGAATGACTATTTTGATGCCTGCATTTATAGTAAGCGAACTTAGGACTGCCTTTGAGATAGGTTTTTTGATATTCTTGCCGTTTTTGGTTATAGATATTATAGTTGCCTCTATTTTAATGAGTCTAGGTATGATGATGTTACCGCCTGTTATGATATCTTTGCCTATAAAAATTATATTTTTTATAGTAATCGACGGTTGGCAGTTGATTATCGGTAACCTTGCACAAAGTTTTCGTTGATAAAATATATTGATATTTTAAAATAACTTTGATATAATGTTCGTATTGCCACACAGATTCATAATGTGGAATAATAATCAAAAAGGAGTTTATTATGAGTACTGCTACTGTATATGAGGTAAAAAAACCTATTCTTGGTTTTGAAAATCTTGAGAAGGTTACGTTAGAGCAGAGTGACGGTTTGACAACTGTTCTTAAAGGGTGCGAAAATGATTGTATTCATATGACTTTAATAAATACTTTTGTTGACGGTAACGGTTTTGAAATTCCTTTAGGAATTAAGGCACTTTTGGACATTAATGATGATACAAATTATTCCGTTTATTTTGTAGTAGTTTTAAATAAAAAGTCTATTCAAGATTCTACTATAAATTTAGGTGCACCTATGATTTTTAATGAAGACAATAAGACTATGGCACAAGTTTCTTTAAATACGGAAATGGGTACTATTAACGATATTTTTAAAGCATAATGATGAACAATGTATAAAGCAGTTTTACTGCTTTATATATCCAAGTTCTACTAGTTTGTCGAATATTTTGCTTACTTCGTTTCCTGTAGCACTAGCACCATATCCACCGTGTTCTTTTAGTACGGTTACGGCGTATTGAGGGTTTTTATAAGGTCCATAAGCAGTCATCCAAGCATGTGATCTTTTATAGTGTTCTAGCTCACTCTCTTTCATCCTCTTTTTCTGATCCTGAGGAATTCCAATAACTTGGGCAGTACCTGTTTTTGCGGCTAGTTCAACTTTTTTTGTAAGATTTTTTGCAGTACCGCTAGGAGAATGTGTAACTTCATACATTCCTTTTCTCATCAATTCTAAATCTTTATCGGGATATTGTAATTTAACTTGCGTGACATTTGGATTTTTTACAAAATGTGGAGTTGTAAATAGTCCTGTTGCAATGTATGATGTAAATTTTGATACTTGAAGAGGAGTAACCAGAAAATACCCTTGTCCTATCGAAGCATTGATAGTCTCTCCTATAAACCATTGTTGATTATGTTTAGCTAATTTCCACTCCTTGCTAGGATTTATACCTATAAATTCATTCGGTAAATCTACCCCTGTTTTCTCACCGAATCCTAAAGTTCTCATAGTTTGTGAAATTTTGTTGATACCTACTTTTAAACTACCTTCGTAATAGAATACGTCGCAACTTTCAGCGATTGATTTTACATAGTCGGTGTGTCCGTGACCCTCAGGTTTCCAACATCTAAATTTTCTATTTCCAACTTGTATTTCACCGCTACAATAAACACTAAAATTTCTACCAAGTCCGTTTTCAAGAAAAGAAAGTGCCATACCCATTTTAATAACTGAGCCAGGTGGATAAAGTCCGTTTATTACTTTATTGGTAAAGGGGTTATTAAAGTCGTTTCTCATAACTTCCCATTGTTCATGGGAAATTCCTGAAACAAATAGGTTATTATCATATTCAGGAAAACTAGCAGCCGCTAATATTTCACCGTTATTTACATCTTGGACTACTACAGCCCCACCTGTTCCGTTGAATATTTCGTGTATGTATTTTTGTAAATCTATATCTATAGTCGTAACTATATCATTATTATTTGAAGGTTCAACTATTTTAATTACTTCAACTTCTTGATTTAAGGCATTTACCTTTATTTCTTTATACCCCAAAGTTCCTTGTAAGATACCGTTGTATTGATTTTCAAGACCTGTTTTGCCTATAATATTCGTATACTTAGTAATTTCATCATTACTATAGTCCATTTTTGTAGCTTTACCTACGTATCCTATAATATGAGCCCCTATCTCTTTATATGGATAATATCTTTTTGTAGCATCATTTATTTGTAAATTCTCTATTGAATTAAATATCGTAAATTTAGGGAAAAAGTCTTCATATGGGATAAAGTCGATTACTTGTATAAACTCATGTTTATACGGTGAGTTTTCACGTTTATATTGTTCTATTATCTCTTCGGCTTTATACTCTGGAAAATGTGTTGAGATTAAATTTGCAATCTTTTCTAGTTCAAAAGAGTCCTTTTTGAGGTGCATATGAGGTTTAAGGCTTATAGAAAAACCTACATTATTGATAGCTATAGGTATGCCGTTTCTATCTCTTATTATACCTCTAGTAGGGGCTTTATATATTTTTTTGATATGATTTTGTTTTGAAAGTTCTTCATAGTACGTATTAGATTTAATGGAGATGTTATAAACTCTTATTAGTATTAATACCATAATAAAAGCTACAAAATATAAAATGATTTTGACTCTCATAAAAATAATCCTATTACGATAATATCTATAGCTATATTCAATAAAATATGGCCAAAAGAAAAGAGTAATTCATCATTTGCAAAATAATGTACTAAAATAACCGCCACATAAAATAAGACTATATCAAAAACAATTTTTAATTTATCGAAAGAGAACATTCTTTTTATAACAGGGAGTACAATAGTATATAAAATAAAAGATGTTAAAAAAAGTGAAAAAGGGGCTAAGCCTTGAGTCGTTTCTATAACAAGAAATACAATCAAGACTATAAATAGAGTATAGTACATTTTGTTTTGGTAGCAAATTTGAGAGAAATGAAATATTACTCCGGCAAGTGTTATTGCAATAAAATGTACGCTTCCGAATATATTAACAAATATTACAAAAATAGATGTTAAAAATATTATAGCTTGATAATTAAAGATACTTCGTCGCATATCGGGAAATGCTTACATCTTATACAATCAGCCCAAATTTTTTGTTCAGGGATTGATTCTTTTGTAATTTCGTGGAATCCAAGGTTTTCAAAAAGTTCCTTGTGATACGTTAACGTTAAGACTTCTTTTAGTCCAAGCACACTAGCTTCATTCAGTGCTTGTCTTACAAGTTGTCTACCTATTCCGTGTTTTCTATAATTTTCTTTAACTATAAGGCTTCTAACTTCGGCTAAGGTTACGGAATGTATATGAAGTGCCACAAAGCCTATGATTTTATCTTCGTCCTTTGCTATAATATATGAACGTATAGTTGTTGCCATTTCACTTGCACTTCTATAAAGTATAAGCCCTTTTTCTACTTCAGGAGCTACTAAATTTTGCATAGCCTCAATATCATAAACAAGCGGTTTTACATATTTTATATTTTCCATTATTATACACCAAATAAATAAGTTGCTATTTTTTCAGTTAAATTATCAATCCCTTTTTGTTTGAGATTGGTAATAAATATACCGTCAGGATTCTTTGCACGTAGCTTTGATAATTCGCTTTGGTTAAGTTTGTCAATTTTTGTAAAAGCATTTATAATAATTTGATCACCTTTTTTAATATATTTTAAGAATTCATCAACATTTTTATCTATCTCTAAATCAGGATGTCTTGAATCTATAAGATGGACAAAGATTCTTAGACTTTCTCGTTTGTGTAGGAAATCTGTTAAGTGTTGTTCCCAATCTTCTTTGAGACTTTTTGCAACTTTTGCATATCCAAATCCAGGTAAATCGACAAAACGTGCTTTAAATATATGTTCGTCATCTTTTTTAAATTTTACGTCAAAAAAGTTTATAAGCTTTGTTTTACCAGGTGTAGATGATGCTTTTGCTAAAGCTTTTTTCTTCGTAAGGCTATTTAATAATGAGCTTTTACCTACATTACTGCGTCCAAGAAAAGCAACTTCCGCAACATCAGGTGATATAGAATCTTTTAAAGATGTTGCCGATGTAAGAAATTGTGCATCTATTATTTTCATATTTTTACTCTTGTTTTTTATCTTGAAGTTTCATCATAAATCTAACTGGTTTACTATCATCTCCCACAACTTTTGCTTTGCCCGTAATTTCATCAAGATAAATTTTTTCGCCGTATAAAATTCTACCGTCAATTTTTTCTTCCAAATAACCGTTGCCAAGAATAGTATATCTGCTTTCAAGTGGTTCATATATGACCATATCACCTTTGCCGAGATATACTTTATCATTTGATAAGACCGTAAAATCTACATTTCCCGTAGCAGTATATTTCTTGGGAGTTTGTTCATTTTTATCATTCTTACTCATTAAAACTACAAGTTTTTCACTGTTTAGTTTATCTTTTACTTTTTGTACTTTAACATTACCAGTGAAAACGGCAATCCCTTGTTTATCGTCTGCTTCAAAATGATTAGCATCTATTATTAGCTCTTCATTGGCATATACCATACTTAATAGGAGAATAAGCGGTATGAGAAATTTCATTTTAGTCCTTTAATTTTATGTTGAAGTTAACATTGTTAGATGTTATGTAATAATTATCTATTGATGAGAAATTGTCACCTACAAATTTATTATCGTAATAATAAGCTACAAATTTTTTTGTATTATATGCATTCTTTGTTTTCATATCATAGTACATTTCATCTGTTTTTACGGTAATAAAATTACCTCTTGTAAAAACTATATTACCTAAAAGAGTAATTTTATCACCTTTTTTGAGAACATAATCAGTCAATACGGTATCATAAACCTTCTCATCTTTTGTTTTTATGATGACTTTTGCTTCATGAGCTTCTTCTTTTGTATTATATATCAAGGTTTTTTTTGCATCTAGAAATTTGTCAACGCCTGTTGTCGTAATCGTATACATTTTGGCATTCTCAAATATCATAGTCGGTTTCTCTTCTGTTTTTTTCGTAACTTTGACTTTTTCGATACTAATAAACAAAGATATCAGTGATACTGCAAAAAGTGCAAATATAAAATACCTTATAGCCATGCCGATAAAAACTCATCTTCCATATTATAAGCTTTACAGATGTATTCAACCATTTCCCTGACTGCACCGTTACCGCCTTTTTGATTACATACGACATTTACGATATCTTTTATATATGCACTGGCATCATTTGGACAAAAAGAAAGACCTACGTACTGTAACATTTTATAATCGTTTAAGTCGTCACCTATGGCTGCCACTTCATTTTTAGCGATATTTTCTTGTTTCATAATCTCTTGTAAAATTTCAAGTTTATTATCTATCCCTTGATAAAGATGGGTAATGCCAAGTTCTCTAGCTCTTATTTCAACTACTTTTGATTTCCTGCCTGTAATAATAGCTGCCTTAAGTCCTAATTTTTTAGTCCAAACTGCTACGGCCAAACCATCTTTTACACAAAATTGTTTTGTCTCTTCATAGTGTTCTTGAGTGCTTGTATATATTATTTTTCCGTCTGTCATAGTACCGTCTACATCTATTACAAGCAGTTTAATCATAAAACACCTTTTGTGCTAGGAATCCCTAAAGCTTCGTTTTTGACCAAAGCACGTCTAAGAGCTACCGCAAATGCTTTAAATACGGCTTCAAGTATATGGTGCTTATTTTTACCTCTATCAAGTACGATATGAGCCGTTATTCCCGCATTTTGTACTAAAGCATGGAAAAACTCTTCTACAAGTTCCGTATCAAAATCACCTACTTTGCCTACAACATTTACGTCATAGTGTAAAAAAGGGCGGTTACTTAGGTCAAGTGCCACGGTAGCACTTGCTTCATCCATAACTACCGTTGCATTTCCGTATCTTTCAACTGCCGATATAGGAAAAATCTCAGCTTTTAGTGCTTGACCTATTACGATACCGCAGTCTTCAACGCTATGGTGGTCATCTATATGCGTATCGCCTTTGCATGAAAGTTCTATACCTATACCGCTATGCTTTGATAAGGCCTCAAGCATATGGTCAAAAAAACCTATACCTGAATCTATAGAGTAAGCTTTATCATTTAAATCAATTTTGCATTTTATAGTAGTCTCTTTTGTAACTCTGTTAATTTCTTTCATTTTATTATCCCTTATTAAAGATATTATTCAGCTATTATCATAGCACCGTCTAGGTTATTTGATTTTTTGAAATCATCAGCTTCTTCTATACTTCTAAAACCACTTAACCAAACACGATGTATAGGTTTATCTTCAAATAAACCTTCTTTGATTATAACATTGTAGTTATCACTTAAAATCATTTTAAATTTGTCTTGCGTTATCTTTGCACCGCTATAATTTCTAAATGCACCGACTTGTATATAGTAGCTACTTACACTTGCTTTTTCTTGTTTTTCAGCTTCCGTTGTTGCAACTTTTCCGTGGAAACCCAAAATAGTAAGTCTTACGTTTGCAAGACCTTTTTTTTCCATGCCGATAGCTTTTGCAGCCGCATTTGAAAGGTCTATAATCCTAGTACCTACAAACGGTCCTCTATCGTTTATTCTCACCGTAGTTGATTGACCGTTGTCCAGATTTTCCACTTTTACGATAGTATTCATAGGTAATGTTTTGTGTGCGGCCGTCATAGCATGCATATTGTATATTTCACCGTTACTTGTTTTTTTAGCATGAAAGTCAGGTCCATACCAAGAAGATACACCGGTTTGAACATCACCTACACTTGCCATTGTAGGATAATACCATTTTCCAAATACTTGATACGGCCTCATCGTAGCTCTGTGCATTGCAGGAGAGTTTTTTATTTCTTCACTTTTATCGTAAGAAGTTCCACCGTAATAACCTATATTATTTATGCCTTGACTAAAACATCCCGTAAATATAAAAATTATAAAAGTATATAACAGAAAATTTTTAATAATTGATAACAAGTTTATCTCCTTCAAAAATAGTCATTGATTTTAGCTTATTGTCACTTATAAGTTTATTTAGGGCTATTTTATTGATTAATGCTATTGACTTGAGAGTATCACCTTTTTTGACTGTATATTCAACCCTCTTTTTTGCTTTTTTAGGTTCAGAAACTGCAATTTTATTATTACTTTTGATTGAATCTTTAGGAATAGGTATAATAAGTTCTTGTTTGAGTTTTAAATTGTCTGACGTCAGCTTATTATAATTCTTAATTGTTTTATAGCTTACCCCGTAAAGAAGTGCTATTTTACCCAAATTTTCACCTTTACCTACAATATGAGTGTGGTACTCTATTTGTTTGATGCTACCTTCATTTTGTTGATAAGTGTTTAATGCATAGTAGGGTAAATAAATTTGATATGTTGATTTATCCAACGGGATAAATTGTTGTTTAAGGTGTCTATTAATCGATAAAAGGTCATCATAGTTTACTTTTGCTACTTCTGCTATGCTTCTTAAGTGGACTCCACCTTTTGCTTGAATCGGAACAATCATTTTACTCACGCCTCTATTTAGCAAATGAGGGTTTTGTTCATTCAATTCAAATTGTTTATTCATCATCATCGCAAAAGATACGATTTTTTTGATATGTTTTCTGCTTTCAAGAGGTATATATTGTCTCGATTCTCCGTCTTGTACACTTAATAAATCAGATAGAGTGAAATTGATTTTGAATTTCTTAACTTCTTCATAAACTCTGTAAAGTTCACTATAGTTGGAATGTTTGGTTTGGTATTTATTGATAATGTTTCTATATTCTCTGTACTCTTTAGTAGCTTGAAATTCAGGATTTTCAGATACATATAAATCAAGAGTCAATCTTGTGATACCCTCTATTAGTCTTCCTTCGCCGCAATTATATGCTATGGCTGTAAGATACCATTTACCAAATAGTGCATGTAAATTTTTAAGATATTTTGCAGCTGCTATAGTTGATTTCTCGATATCTAGTCTTTCATCAAAATATTTATCGTTTTTTAATCCGTATCTTTTTGCGGTATCAGGTATAAATTGCCATAATCCTTTTGCTCCCATGTTTGATTTTGTTCTCATATCGAAATTTGATTCAGCCATACCTAAAAATAGCATACTAGCGGGTACGTTTTCACTTACGAGTAAAGACTTTATGGTAGGTATTATCATGAGTGAATTATTGTAACTATCAACGAAGTAGTCTTTACTTTTTAGCGTAAAGTTGTAATATAGACTCTGTAATTCTAAATCTGTTATAAATTCAGGTTCTATATCCATTTCATATAATATATTTAAATCATCTTTAGTGTCATCATCCAAATTGACAAGGTTTGCGAACAAAGAGTACGTGAACAAAAATAGTAATAATAAAAAGCGCAAAACAACCTCTACAAAATTTAAGTTAAAAGTAACAGGTATTATATCGTTTTAAAACTTAAAAAGTTTATTTGCGTTTTTTGTAGTTAAATTTTCTATTTCTTGCGTAGGAATATTTAAGATTTCCGATACCTTATCGCATACTAATTTTGTGTATGCAGGTTCGTTTCGAGTCCCTCTAAAAGGATGTGGAGTAAGATAAGGTGCGTCTGTCTCAAGGAGTAGTTTATCAAGTGGAATTTTAGGTAAGACCTCCACTAGTTTTCTTGCATTTTTGAAAGTTAAGACTCCACCTATACCAAAATAAAAATTTTTTTTTGCAAGTACAAGAAGTTGAGAGTCGGCATTATAACAGTGTAAAACACCACCTAGTTCATCGGAAGCATATTTTTTTAAAATTTCCAAAGAGTCGTTACTAGCATCTCTTATATGAACAATCAACGGTTTTTTGTATTCTTTTGAGAGTTCTATTTGTTTTATAAAAATTTCTGCTTGAAGTTGTTTTTCGACTAGTTGCTCTGCCTCGCTCCCTTCAAGTCTATAATAATCAAGTCCACATTCACCCACTGCTATGCACTTTGGGTGGGAAATGTGTTTTTTTAACTCGTCAATATTAAATGATTTGATATCATAAGGATGAATGCCTACGCTAAAGTAGACATTCTCATAAGTTTGTGATATTTGTACAGCTCTTTCTAAGTCTTCCAAAGAGGCCGCCGGTATAATAATTTTTTCTACACCGACTTCAAAAGAACGTTTTAAAACTTCGTCAAGATCATTATAATAATCACTATGATCTAAATGGCAATGGGTATCGATAATTATGATAAAAACCTTTTTTCAATTAAATTCAATAAACTATTAAATTCACCTAGTTCATCTCTTTGAATCCAAGCATCAATACCGAAGTTTTTAAATGCATCATAATCGCTATCATCATCTATAATAGCGACAGATACGTATTTGTCCTTACAAGCATGTGATTTATTTTCTTCATAGTCAAAAATAGTATTTATATCTATCACGGCAATATCACCCATTTTTTCATCGCAACCGCTTTGAAAATGTACAACCTTGTGTTTAGGGTCTATGTATTTGTCATCTATTTCGCCAAATGTTACTATGTTCATTGGAAACTCCAAATAATTTTTTTTGATTATAGCGATTAATTGCTTAAAATAGGTTTTAGTTTTAAAGTATATACCTCGTCATATCTTCACTTTCTACTATAGCACCTAGTTTTTCTTCAACAAGTTCTTTAGTTACTATTATTTTTTCACCTTTGTGCATATCGGCATCAAAACTAATATCTTCTAGTACTTTTTCCAAAACCGTATGAAGTCTTCTAGCCCCTATATCTTCTGCTTTTTCATTTGCATTTAGACAAAATTTAGCTAGTGCTTTAATGGATTCGTCGTTAAACTCAAGATTTACACCTTCAACTCCGAGAAGTGCTTGATATTGTCTAAGTAGTGAGTTTTTTGTACTTGTAAGTATCTTATAAAGTGCATCTTCATCAAGCGGTTGTAGCTCAACACGTAGAGGGAATCTACCTTGAAGTTCCGGTAATAAATCGCTAGGTTTACTTACATGAAATGCACCTGCCGCAATAAATAAGATATGGTCTGTTTTTACTTGTCCAAACTTAGTATTTACGGTGCTTCCTTCAACTATAGGCAATAAATCCCTTTGAACTCCCTCTTTACTAGGGTCTGATTTTCTGCCGTCTGAACTTGAAGCAATTTTGTCTATTTCATCAATAAAAATAATACCGCCGTTTTGAGCACGTTTTAAAGCTTCTATCTTTACGGACTCTTTATCTAGTAGTTTATCGCTTACTTCATTTCTAAGGATAGTTTTTGCATCTTTAATCAAAACTTCTTTTTTGATTTTATCTTTGTTTAATCCACCTAACATTTTGTTGAGAGATTCTTGTACGGCACTCATATCAAGTGGAAGATTGCTATCTATTATCTCTACACTTGCTTTTTTGGATACTTCAATTTCGATTTTTTTATCATCAAGTTCACCGTTTAAAAGTTTTGCTTCCATTTTGTTAAACGTAGTTATAAAAGATTCTTTTACGTAGTCTGTTGCACCCTGAGGTAAAGGAGGAACTAGTTTTTCTATAATAACTCTATTTACTTCGTTTGTTATTTGGTCTTCTATCTTTTCTTCGTACTCTTTTGTTACGAGATTGATTGATTCAAAAACCAAATCCCTAACCATAGATTCAACGTCACGCCCTACAAAACCCACTTCGGTATATTTACTAGCTTCAACTTTTACAAAAGGTAGATTCATCATTTTTGCCAAACGTCTTGCTATTTCTGTTTTACCGACTCCCGTACTACCTATCATTAGGATATTTTTTGGAGTGATTTCTTCTTGAAGTTCGTTTGTCAGGCTCATTCTTCTATATCTGCTTCTTAGAGCCAAAGCTATAGTTTTTTTTGCATCGTGTTGACCTATTATATAGTCATCTAAATATTTTACGATTTCTCTTGGTGTCATATTCATTTTAAAAAAACTCCGCCTTTTTTATAATTTTGAATTTTAAATTTTGAATGTTGAATTGAAATATATTAATAAGTAATTCAAAATTCAACATTCGTCATTCAACATTTTTTATATTGTCAATAGTCTTATATTTTGATTTGTATAGATACAAAGTTCCCCGGCTATCATTAGTGATTCTTTTACTAATTCTTCCGGAGATAGTCGTGAGTGTTTGTCAAGTGCTTTAGCACTACTAAGTGCGTAATTTCCACCACTACCGATTGCTGCAATTTTCCCGTCTTCAGGTTCCACAACGTCGCCGTTGCCGCTTAAAATAAAAATATTTTCTCTATTTAAAACTATCATCATAGCTTCTAATCTTCTTAAAACCTTATCTTTTCTCCAAGCTTTGCTAAACTCTACTACTGATTTAAGTAAGTCACCTTTTTTTGCTTCAAGATGTCCTTCAAACATCTCAAAAAGATTAAATGCATCTGCCGTACTTCCCGCAAAACCTGCTAATATCTGCCCTTTGTATAGTTTTCTGATTTTTACGGCATTATTTTTCAGTACCGTATTTCCGAAAGTGACTTGACCGTCACCTCCTATTACCGCTAAGTCGTCAGTTCTATAAGCTAATATGGTTGTTGCATCAAACAAATTAAGCTCCTACTATCTCTACTTTTAGAGTTCCGTGTATTGCGTGACCTAGTTTTACGTCAACTTCGTGTAAACCCGTAGATTTGATAGCTGTTTTGATATTGAACTCTTTTTTATCTATCTCTATACCGTGTTGTTTTTTTAGTTCATCTGCTATTTCATCTTTTGTTACACTTCCGAATAACGCACCGTTTGCACCTATTTTGTGTGTAATTTTTACCACTATGTTATCAAATTTTTTAGCCGTTGCTTTTGCTTCATCTATCTCTTCTTGTAATCTTTTTGCAATCTCGACTTGTTCTTTTTTCCACTCTTCGATAACTTCAGGAGTCGCCCTTTTAGCAAAGCCTTTAGCTATCAAGAAGTTTTGACCGTAACCGTCTTTTACTTCTTTGATTTCACCTGTTTTACCTAAACTTTTAACATCTTTAATTAATAATATTTTCATAATAATCCTCTTTATATTTTATTCACGATGTGAATTATGCCTTATATGTGCTTTGTAATCTCTCATAAACATTTTTAAAATTTGCATCTTCAATAGAGTTTAAGATTTCTATTAGAACAACGTTGTCTTCTTTGCCATCCCAAATTTTTTTGTATAAACCCTCTTTGTAACCGTTATCTTGTCTAAATTGATTTAGACAGTTTTTACCGATATATAGCTTTTGTAGCCAAGTAAAACTAAGACCGCTAATTTTACAACATCTAAAAAATTGGTCTATAAATCTCTCTATGCCGCTAAAGATAGGCATGTTTCCGGTATCTATAGCAAGTGCTATATACGATAGCTTTTCAGCTTCTTTTACTACTAGTTTCATATCTATCTCACTCATTGCTTCATATATGCAATGGGTATTTACAAGTGAAACGGCTTTCGGTACGTTGGTTTCTTGTAATAAAAAACTCATCAAAAAGTGCCAAATATCGACAAGTTCTATATGAATATTGTCTAAATCAGGCTCTGCTTTGATATTTTTCCAGTGCTTCCAAGGTGTTGATTCTATAAGTTCAGCTACTTCCATATGGATACATCTAAGCCAGTTTATCTCTTTGTCGAATTTATTTATTCCTAATTCCCAATTCTTACCGTTTGTCGAGTCGTTAAGTTGTTTTTGTAATAAAAACATCTCTTCTAGTTTATGTGGAAAGCTTGACGCTTCATCAAGTAGTTTAGCTAACGGTAAGCACTCTTCTACCAAATTATCAAGATTTGAGTCAAAAGGGAGTTTTTTTTCACCCTTTAAAATATGAACTATAAGTGATACCGTATACGGAACTTCATCGGTTTCTTGCCATTTCAAAACATCTGCCGGTGTTACGCCAATGTATGTTCCAAACTCATCAATAGTATTAAATCCTAATTTTTTAGTAATAATTTTTAATTCTTCATATAACAATTTCTTCTCCTTTAAAGTGGTAACTCAATAGTAAACTTAGCACCGCCAGTAGTATTTTCAACATAAATTTTACCGTTTGAATGTTGCTCGATAATAGTTTTACACATATATAGTCCAAGTCCCGTACCGTTTTTGTTCGTTTTTGTAGAAAAATACGGATCAAAAATTTTGTTTTTGATATTTTCAGGTATTCCACCTGCATTATCTTCAATTTCTATAATACAGTTTTTCTCTTTTGTATAGTATTTTACGTTTATTCTTCTATTGTCGGTATTATTGATTACCATTGCATCTCTTGCATTTTTGATGATATTTATTAACACTTGTATAACTTCGTTGATATGGATAGCCACTTGGACATCTTCACTCAAAGCTTCAACTTTAAAAGTAATACTGTCGGTTTTCATCATGTATTGTAAGAAATCTTTTGCTTTTTCAATAAGCGATGAAACTTTGATAAACTCTTTTGCTTTATCAGGTCTAAAGAAATCTCTAAAATCGTCTATTGTTTTTGACATATAATCAAGTTGTTTTGAAACATCATCAACAACCCGATCTAGCAATTCATCACTTATTTCACCCTCTAGCATTTTTGTAACGGAGAGTTTTTGTACCAAAATAGATACGGCCTGAAGCGGTTGACGCCATTGGTGTGCAATCATAGAAATCATCTCTCCCATTGCAGCACTTTTTGATTGTTCTATCAAAACGGATTGTTGTTCTTGTACAAGTTTTTTGGATGTGATATCTTGTCTTATAGCATCATATCCAACGATTCGCCCATTTACATCAAACCTAGGTTCTATGGTAGCATCAACCCAATAGGCTTCACCGTTTTTTTTCATGTTTTTTATTTCACCGTGCCATATTTGACCGCTTCGAATAGTTTTCCACATATTTTCAAACACGCTTTTTTTCATATCAGGGTGTCTGACTATATTGTGGGGGCTACCCAAAAGCTCTTTTTTTGTATAACCGCTAATATTACAAAATGCTTCTGAAACGTATAAGATAATACCTTTTTCATCGGTGCTTGACATGATGATATATTTATCGACTATACTCAAAGATTTATCTAGTTTAACTTCAACATCATCTATACTTTGAGAATATTTTTGTAATACACCGGCAAAATTTCGGTCAAAAATATACTCTATGGAATCAAACACTTCTTTATCGTTTACATTGATTTGATAAAAGTAATTTACTACGGCTTTTTTAAAGCCGTTGCAAATAAAAAATAGTTCGGAAGACTTAATATTTTTACCCTTGAGGTAGCTGATAAGTTTAGTAATAGCGGGACAGTCGCCTATGTTTTTTTCTCCGGTTATTACACCTATGTGGTATTCAAGTATTTCTACCGCATAATTTTTTATAAAAAAACCGTGGTTGATGTAGTGATTATCGAGTATTGATACTACCTCTCTATCATCAAGCCATAGTTTAATGATTTCAGTTTTACCCTTTGTTAGTAATTCAACCTTATCTTGTATTATTTTTATCATATTAAGCCTTAAACCGAAAAAGTATTTGTATAATACCTTTTATTTACTTTTTAATTCATAAAACGAACATTCATATCTGCTACTTTGTTTTACAACCGTTGACGGTATTAATTTTGATTTAAAACCGTATGCCTTACAACCATGAGGCTTTGAAGGTTCCCAAGTAACAAAATAGTGGATACATTTTTGACATACTATTCTAGTCGTATTCAAGCCTTAACCCTTATTTCTATAGATTTTGCCAAAGATAATAAATCAACGTTTTCTAAACTGACTCCTGTAGGTACACCTTGAGCAATTTTGGTAAATTTTATATTATGATTACTTAGTTTGTCCTCTATGTATAAAATAAACGCTTCGTTTGCCAAAGACGGAGTTATAGCAAAAATAACTTCTTGAACGTTTTGCGAAGTTACTATATTTTTTAGTAGAAGTATACTGTCGTTGCTTAATTCTTCAATAACAAAATATTTGCCGTTAAAACTACTTGATTCTTCTATAGCAAAGATGTCTTTTGAATTTTGGACGATACAAAGTATTGTATTATCTCTTGATTCATCCAAGCAAATATTGCATAGCTCATCTTCGCAAATAAAACCGCAATTTGTACATTTTCTTACGTGTTTTATAGCGTTTTCAATAGCAAAAGAGAGTTTTTTACCCAAAAAAGGGTCACTTATAGCTATATGATATGCAAGACGTTCTGCCGTTTTTTTACCTATCGTAGGTAGGCTTTCAAATGTTTGTACTAAATTTTCAAATTTGGATAAATTGTATTTCATAAGGGTTATTATAACAAATTTTTGATATAATTTTGCCTTACAAAAAATCATATAAATAAAAAAACTTAGATTACGGAGAATTGTTTTGATAGAAATGGACTATTACGAAATTTTAGAAGTGGAAAAAACAGCAGACAAACAAGTAATCAAAAAGGCATATAGAAAACTTGCGATGCAATATCACCCCGATAAAAATCCTGGAGATAAAGAATCGGAAGAGAAATTTAAAGCTATAAATGAAGCATATCAAGTGCTTAGTGATGATGAAAAAAGAGCACTTTACGATAGATACGGTAAAGCAGGTCTTCAAGGGCACGGTGGCTTCAGTAGAGGCGGTGGCGGAGGTTTTGATGACCTCGGCTCTATTTTTGAAGAGATGTTTGGTTCTGCTTTCGGAGGTGGCGGAGGTTTTTCTTCAAGAAAGAAAAAACAGTACGCTTATAATATAGACAATGCTATAAATCTAACGGTAGAGTTTAATGAAGCTGTATTTGGATGTAAAAAAACGATAACTTACAAATACAAAAAAGCTTGTGATAGCTGTAAAGGTACAGGGGCAAAAGACGGTAAGCTTTCTACTTGTCCTCATTGCGGAGGAAGAGGTCAGATACATATGAGACAAGGTTTTATGACCTTTGCTCAAACATGTCCGCATTGTAGTGGAAGCGGTGAACAAGTAGGCTCAAAATGTACTAAATGTCACGGTAGAGGATATGAAGAGGTTGAAGATACTTTTGAGATAAATATCCCTGAAGGTATAGACAACGGAAATAGAATGAGAGTTTCCGGAAAAGGTAATATTGCACCTGACGGTACAAGAGGTGATTTGTACGTTCAGATAAAAGTAAAAGAAGATAAACACTTCGTAAGATACGATAACGACATCTATATAGAAGTGCCGTTGTTTTTTACTCAAGTTGCACTCGGAAGTAGCATAAAAATACCTAGCCTGAGAGGGGAGTTAGAACTAAAAATCCCTAAAGGTACAAAAGATAAAGAACAGTTTAGATTTAAAGGTGAGGGTGTCAAATCTGTTCAAGGTTACGGAAAAGGTGACTTGATAGTGCAGATAAATATAAAATATCCGACATCTTTAAACGGTGAACAAGAAGAGCTTTTAGAGAAACTTCAAGAGAGCTTCGGTATCGAGTCAAAACCTCACGAATCGATATTTGAAAATATGTTTGACAAAGTGAAGAAGTGGTTTTCATAAAATAAGTTTTAAGGGTTCAGGGTTAAGAAAGAGAATGATGTTTCTTTCTAATATACTAATAATTAATACACTAAATTCTCTATACTTTATGTATCTCTTTAGTATTTACGGTATGACACAGTTTCATACCGTAAAGATAGATATTCCACGAAATATAAATCCAAAGAAAAAAGAATAGTATTACACTTAAAGAGCCGTAAAGCGTTACGTAAGTTTTGCTTATTAATGCATATTGAATAAAAATATTTTTTGTAACCGTAAGAACGGCAAGTGTTACGAATGATGAAGAGAGTAGAGCAGTCGTAGAAACATCTCTGTTGATAGATATTTTAAATATAATTAAAAATAAAAACCATAAAAAAACAAAAGTTAATATTTGTGTAGAGAGAGTATCATTTGTAAATGATATGGTATATAAAAATAAACCGAACATAATAGGTACTGCCAAAAATAATACCGCATAAATAAAAACTGATTTATAAAACGGTCTACTTTTTACGTTATGTATTTTATTGACTATATATTCGTAATCTCTAAAAAACATCACAAATACAAACACTAAATAGATAAGACCTATCGTACCTAAAGAGTCTGATTTATCCAAAAATTTATTGATAAAAGTATCTATTTTTTGAGAATGTGCAGGATTTATCAAGTCTAAAAAATATTTTAAAAATAAATCACTGTTTTGTTGTAGTATTTCAAAAGAGGACACGAACCAAATAAGAAGTGCGAGTATAGGCAAAAGAGAAAATATAGTAAAAAAGCTCAAACTTGCGGCATAATAAGGCGTATCGTCATCGATAAACTCATATATCTTTTTGATAAGATATTTAAGTTTATCCACTTTTTTATAATCCCATTTTATGTGGATTTAGTATATTATTCGGGTCAAATGCTTTTTTGATACTTCTAAAAAGTTCCATTTCTGCATCATTAAACGCCATATGCATAAAAGGTGCTTTTGCAAGACCTATGCCGTGTTCACCGCTTAGGGTTCCACCCATATCAACGGTTATTTGGAATATCTCTTCTATTGCTTGGTGACCTAGTTCTACGGAATGTGGGTCATTGCCGTCACACATTACGTTAGTGTGAACGTTGCCGTCACCGGTATGTCCGAAACAAGGTACTTTAAGCCCATATTTTTTACTAACTTCAGCAATTTTGTCAAGAAGTTCCGGTAGTTTACTTCTAGGCACCGTAATATCTTCATTGAGCTTTTTACTTCCGTAAACAGCCAAAGACGGGCTTGCATTTCTTCTTGCGAACCATAAATTTGCAGACTCTGTTTTATCGCGAGCGATTTTAAATTCACTACAACCGTTTTCTTTAAATTTAGCCTCTATAATTCCTAGTTGCTCATCAAGATCAGCTTCAGAGTTACCGTCCACGTCGGTAACCAAAATGGCACCTGCATCTACAGGTAAACCTTTTGAAAATTTTTGCTCAACGGCTCTAATGGTCATATTGTCTAAAAATTCCATAGCTACGGGAGTAACACCGCTTGCCATAGTTTTATATACGGCATTCATCGCATCTTTTACCGTCGGGAAAACTCCCATTGCGGTTTTCGTCATTTTCGGTTTTGGGATAAGTTTTAGCGTAATTTCCGTAATAACCGCTAGAGTTCCTTCACTTGCTATTAAAATACCTGCTATGTTGTATCCGGCAACGTCTTTTATAGTTCTTTTTCCTGCTCTTATTATCTCACCGTTTGGCAATACGGCACGTAAAGCCATAACGTAATCTTTTGTGATACCGTATTTTGCAGCTCTCATGCCACCGGCATTTTCACTTACGTTTCCTCCAAGTGTAGAGTAGTTTTCGCTTGCAGGGTCAGGTGGATAAAAAAGTCCTACTTCTTCCACTGCTTTTTGTAAATCCATATTTACAAGACCGGGCTGAACAATAGCCACCATATTTTGCATATCTATCTCAAGAAGTTTATTCATGTGTCTTTCTAGGGCTAGGACGATACCACCGTTTGCAGATAAAGCACCTCCTGTAAAACCGCTTCCTGCACCTCTAGGAACGATAACGATTTTGTGTTCATTACAGTATTTTAAAATTTGACTTACATCTTCTTCGTTTTTAGGAAAAACGACTGCATCAGGCTCAAACCTACTTTTTGTTGCATCATAGCAATAAGCTATTAGGTGGGCTTTGTCGCTTTTGACGTTTTCTTCACCTACTATTGATTTTAGATGATTGATGTGCGTATTATCTAACATTTTTATATCCCTATAAGTTGTGAATAATAGTTTGTGTAGTTCTCTATTGAACTGTTACCGAAATTTAAAAAACCTAGTTTAATATCTTTAATATTAGTATAAAAAGGTGTCATATTTTCATCAGATGTCTCTTTTTTTACTTTATATTCTTCCAAAATAACAAACGTTTTAGAATCAACAACATATACACGAGAATTTATTACAAAAAATATAGTGCCTATATTGTTTATGTCACAAAATTCTTTAAATTCCTCTTTTGAAGGTACAGGTTCTCCTATACTTTTTAAGTATGCAGCGAAAATATCGCTATGTATAAAGTTTTGAGACAAAAAGTTTTTTTGAACTAAACTAAATGATTCATAGTTTGGAGCTATGAGTATAGAAGTATTGTACATATGATTTAAGATAGCGGTATCACCGCTTTTTACGGTTAAATTTGGGGTTGGAATAGCTACTTTATTTTCAAAGTTTTTGTACTCGAATTTTACTTTTGAGTTTTGCGGTGATGAGGAAACTACTTCAAAATCAGCTATTATGATTGATTTTGTTTCGTCAAAATTATGTACTATTACACCTGTTTGACCTATAGTTAGATTGCCTATGTTTATGGTTGCCGTATCGCTCGATACGTTTCGTAAAGTAGTTGTTTGTTGCTTGAGACTAGCAAATCCTATGCTACACAGTAACGCCAATGAAAGAAGAATTTTATGAAACATATTTTTACCTCTATTTTTTATTTGGGATATTCTATCAAAACTATCATAAAAATTAGTAGTTTATTTTATCTATGTAACTGACCTTACGATAATCAAAAAAA
>DYJR01000100.1 GCA_020723015.1 Arcobacter nitrofigilis | reverse complement strand
AAAATCGGTATAATTTTTTAGGTCAAAAAATTGCACTTCAGATTTAAATTTTGGTGATAAGAAAGTTCAAGGTCTTACCGGTTCACTAAAGCATTTATCAAATGCTTCGGCTTCTATGTCTCAAAGTGCTCAAACAACTATGAATAGTTCACACGAAGTATCTGTTGCTAGTGAACAAATAAATCAAGCGGTTTCTGATTTATCTGAAAAAAAATAGAGTCTATGTTATCTTCTATTACAAGTATTGCCGAAACTTCAGCTCAAGGTGAGAAAGTGGCTCAAGATGCAAAAATGAAATCAAGAAGTACCACGGAAGCTATGATGCAACTAAATGAAGAGTCTACAAAAATAGGTGAAACTATACATATTATTACTCAAATAGCATTCCAAACAAATATACTTTCACTTAATGCTGCAGTTGAGGCTGCAACGGCAGGTGAAGCAGGAAAAGGATTTGCTGTAGTCGCTCAAGAAGTAAGAAATCTAGCATCACATTCAGATGAAGCAGCAAAAGAGATTACAAATGCCATAGCACTTATTCAATCATTAGTAAAAAGTGCCTTAGGTTCTATTAATAGTATAGATAATACTATTCAAGATATAAGCGAAATGTCAAGCACTATATCAAGGTCTATGACAAGCCAACAGACAATTATGAATGATTTAGCAAGTACTGCATTGGAAGTTAGCCAAGGTGTAAATGAGATTTCTAATAATATGGTAAGTGTTTCGAGAAGTGCTGAAAATAGCGGTAAAAAATCAGAAGAGACTATGGATGCTACTGAAGAGTTAGTGAAAGTATCAAATTCTTTAATAGATATATTAAAAGAACTAAAATAAATGGGGCTTTTGCTCTATTTATTTGAGAGTTACACGTTATTGTTATGTATTGTACGTATTCTACAATTATATTTTTTAGATAATTATTGGTATAATATTTAAAAATTAATCAATATTTATATAAGGTAATTAATGTTTGAAACTTTAATACATAAACTTCAAGGTGAAGGTAGGTATCTTACGCTTGAAACGACACCGGCACATGAACCTAGCATAAACGGTATAATATCCAAAATTAAAGCATTGGAACTTGACAGTCACGTAGACGGCTTTAGTGCAACGGATAGCCCACTGGCAAAGATGAAATATAGTTCACTGTTTGCTTCACTAAAACTGCAACAAACTTTCGGTAAACCTTGTCTTGCAACAATGACCATGAGAGATAAAAATAAAATAGCTTTGCAATCTGATTTATTAGGGGCAAACGACTTTGATGTAAGGGCTATTTTGGCACTTACCGGTGATCCTGCTAAAATGTCTGACCAACCTCATACAAAAGGGGTTTTTGAAGGAAATAGTAATATGTTGCTTCAAATTATAAAGTCTTTTAATCACTCGATGGATTTTGCCGGGCGTGTGTTTAAAAGTGAACCAAAACCGATATACCCGTTTGCCGTAAGTAATTCGTATGCTAAAAATATGCAAAGTATTCAAAAAAGATTACACAAAAAAGTTCAAGACGGAGCGGTGGGTATCATAACACAGCCTGTTTTCGGAGTGGATAATGCTAAAAAACTATTAGAGATTTTTGATGAGGTCAAAAAAGATTTTGATGACGATAGAAATAAATCAACATTGATTTTAGGAATTTTCCCTGTTACAAAGTTTAGAACGGCACAGTTTTTAAGTGCACACGTCCCAGGCATTTATGTACCGCAAGATTGGATAGATGCCCTTAGTGAAGCTTCAAAAATAGATGAAGAAGAAGAGTATAAAGTGGGGATGAGTTTAAGTAAAAAGCTTTTTGATGAAGTAATGGCAATCCATCCAAAAGTTCATCTTATGACTGCAAATAGATTTGATGTGGCAAAAGAGTTATTATCGTGAAACTTTGTGCTATAGATGTAGGGCTTAAAAGAATAGGTGTGGCAACATCGGTATATGCCGATATTGTTACTCCGCAAGAGCCTATTTTGAGAAAAAATAGGGATCAAGCCGCTAACGACGTGGATAAATTTTTGAGTGATAACGGGATAGATAAATTGATTGTAGGTTATCCTACTTTTAGCTTAGATATGCAGAATAGAATCAAGCATTTTGTTGGACTTTTGAAATTTGACGGAGATAAAGTTTTTGTTGAGGAAGATATGAGTTCAATTGAAGCTGAAGAACAAACAAAAGGGATAATTAAGCATAAAAGAGACGGTAAAATAGACTCAATAGCCGCTTCAATTATACTAAAAAGGTATCTTGGATGCTTGTAGGGACTGATATTACGGTAATCTCAAGATTTGATAAAATGGTTGAGAGATTCGGTGAAAAAGCATATCAAAAATTTTTAAACGATAGTGAGATTAAGTTGGTCAAAGATACATCCACGGCAGCCGGTTTTTGGGCTGTTAAAGAGGCTTTTAGCAAAGCTTTGGGGTGCGGTATCGGGAGTGACCTTGGATTTCATGACGTAACTATTTTAAAAACTATAAAAAATCAACCTATTTTAGAAATAAAAGAAGAAATAAAAAGTAAATTTAATATTAGAAATACATCCGTTTCAATAGCGCACGACGGAGGCTTTGCTATTGCTATTGTAGTTATAGAAAATAAATAACTATTTCTCTACACACTTTTCAATCGTTTCATATTCGCCTGTTCTGTAATTCGGTTTTTTAATTTTTTTATATGTAAAACCTGCTTCCCTACACTCTTTTTCACTCAAAGGTTCAATATTGTTACCAAAACACCCTGCAAAAAAAAGAAACTACAAATAGCGACAAAAACAATATTCTTCATGATGCCACCTTAGGTATGAATTGAAAGCTCATTCATAATAGATTTATACTGAATTGTTGCTAAACTTAACTTAGATAATACTTAAGATGTTGTTATAATGAATAATATTGCGTATGTGATTTATCATTTGTTTATAAATGAAAGGATGATTTATATATTAATAAAGTTCTTTTTGTTCTTTAAAACCTTGTCTATATAGTCTTTTGTTTCATTGAATGGAAGTTTTTGGTGTAGTTCTTCATAAATTTGGGACGGACTCATTTTGTTTATATTTTTAAAAGCTTTGGATTTGTTTTTTGAAAATACTTTTAACACATTGCCCGCTCCTGTATTGTAACCTGCAATGACACAATATTCCTTTGATATATGGTTATTAATTTGATTTAAATATTTATTTTCTAGTAAATGTAAATATGCAGCACCGAATTGGATATTATACCATCTAAAATAATAAACTTATCTCTTTAATCTGCTCCTCAATCCAA
>DYJR01000023.1 GCA_020723015.1 Arcobacter nitrofigilis | reverse complement strand
ATATACTTTGTTTTTATTTACCGTAACAAATATATGCTTTTTTTCTATATGATATGAAAAATTACGTTTATTTAAAGGATAATCAAACTTACTAAAAAACGCTATTTTCTATAGATTCCAAAGAAGATAAATCCTCTTTTGTTGCAACTCTTATCATTTTTGATAAATCGTATATTTAGGTACAAGCTTATAGGGACGATAAGACATTTTGACTTTTTTCAAATTCTCAAACCCCATATCATCACCCACATTGACATACACGCTACCGTATTCATTCTTTAAATACTTTGAAAATTCCCTAAAAATAAATTGAGCACATCCAAGAACTTCAAAATCCGTTTTTTCGATAATAACACAAGACGTAGTATCGTTTATACGTTCACCTACAGTAAAACCTTTCAATCCATCATCTATAAAAATCACGATGCCGACTACATCAAGTTTTTCATATTCATTTATAAGTCTTTTTATTGCAAATCTCTCAAAATATATACCATCCATAAAAATCTCAACCTCTTCTTTTGGCATATATTTTGTTCTATCGCTCACCCATTTATTAAAAAGACTAAGTATAGAAGGACCATGTTTATATTTATCAAGTACCTCTATCCTATGATTCGGGTAAGCTTTTTTAAACCTATTTATCTCATTTCTTTTTGATTTGTAGGCATCACCTTTAAGCTCTATCAAATCATCTACCTTATAAATATAATCAACAAGCTTTTTCTCTATTACAAAATCTTCTAATGCTTCAAATATTACGGTACCCTCTTCCAAATAGTCAACAAAGCTTTCCAAGATTTGTTCATGTACATATTCTATTTTAGAATAATATCTATTACTATTATTGGCATTCATAATTTCAAAACAACTAATAATAGCTTTATGAATATTCTCTTTTTCCCAAGCGGAGGTAAAAGCATAGATAGTTCACCGCCGTTTAAGATAAAAAGACAAAAAGTATCGTCTATAATACTATAAAATCCGGTAGCCGTACTTAACCATATATAATTTTGGGCAAAAGTATAGTCGCTAATATCAACATTAATAAGATTTAAATAGCTTTGCATCAACTCTTTTGCACGTATATCGAAATGTTTTAACGGAATATTATTTATAGTCAAAGTAGACACTTCTTTCTCCCATATATTTTTTGGAATTATACTACTTTTTTAATATTTTGCATCATTTAATAAAAAATATTTTTTCACAAAAATTAAGGATTTTTTAATACACAAAATACAAATCTTTGTAGTATAATTTCAAAAAAATAACACAAAGGAGTTTTTAAGTGCTAAAACAACTCATAGCTATGTTTTTTATAGCTGTTATATCGGTTAGTGCAAACGATGACTTTAAAGTAAAATTTAATAATGAAGAGATTTTAACTGATTGCGAAAAACAACTTCGTACGTGCCAACAAAACTGTGATGAGATAAAAGACAATAAAAAAGAATATCAAAAATGTGAAGATAAATGCGACGAAGAGTTTGAAATTTGTGTAGCACAAGAACAATAAACCGTATTCTACGATGCGGTTTATTATTCTCCCGAGAATTTAACTATTGCACTTCCCCAAGTAAGTCCACCGCCGAAAGCGTCAAGTAATATAGTCATCCCTTTTTTAAGTCTTCCGTCTTCATAGCACTCATTGATAGCCATTGGGATACTAGCAGAAGATGTATTTCCGTATTTTTCTACAGTCAATACTTTTTGAGAGTCTTCAAACTCCAAAGCATCTCCGACCGCTTTAATAATACGATAGTTTGCCTGATGCGGTATAAATAAATCGATATCACTATTTACATAACCGTTTTTTGCCATAATCTTTTGAACATCAGATGTAAGCGTTTTTACGGCAACTTTAAAAGTTTCATTACCTTTCATTTGCATAAAATGTGTTTCTCTCTCAACGCCTGGAGTAAGTAAAAAGTCACCGTAAGCACCGTCTGCACTACAACTTACATCTACTATAGCTTCATCTTTGTTTATAGTAGCACTAATAATAGCGGCACCTGCACCGTCACCAAAAAGCATACATGTAGTTCTATCGCTATAATCAACTATAGAACTTAACTTTTCGGCACCGATTATAAGTACATTTTTCTTCATACCTGATTCTATAAATGCTTTTGCGACAGAGAGTGCATAAACAAAACCGGTACATGCAGCACTTATATCAAATGCCATTACGTCATTAAGGCCAAGTTTATTCCCTATAATACATGCCGTTGAAGGCATACATAAAAAATCAGGGCTTATAGTTGCACACACTATTAAATCTATATCTTTTGGATTTATTTTAGCCCTTGACATAGCAAGTTTTGCAGCTTCAACACCCATATCACTACACATTTCACCTTCTGCTGCGATACGTCTTTGTTTGATACCGGTTCTTTTAGTTATCCACTCATCACTTGTATCCATTCTCTGAATAAACCACTCATTATCTCTAATTTGAGAAGGCACATAAGCACCTATAGACCTAAAAGAAGCATATACCATTAATTATTCCTGCGTATTTGTAGCAACACTGTTATTTGAATATTGTGCTAATTGTTCTTCAATATGAAGATTTAAATTTGAATTTGCAGAAGCAAGTGCTTGAAAAATAGCATTTTTTATAGCTTTTGCATTACTCTTACCGTGTGATATAATAACAGGAGATTTCACGCCAAGAAGGGGTGCTCCGCCGTACTCTGCATAATCAACACGTAATTTCAGATTTTTGAAAACTTTTCTCATCAATACTGCACCGAGAATTGCAATCAAAGACCTTTTCAGATTTTTTTTGATAATCTGAGTTATGGTATCTGCCACACCTTCAGCCGTTTTTAGTAAGATGTTTCCTACAAAGCCGTCACATACAACTACATCTACGGAACCTTTGAAAATATCATTACCCTCAACATTTCCTGCAAAATTAGGTATTTGAGAAAGCATTTTGAAAGCTGCTTTCGTTGTTTCGTTACCTTTTGATTCCTCTTCACCGTTGCTAAGAAGCCCCAATAAAGGTTCATCAAGTTGCATTACGTATTTTGCATAAGCTTGACCCATAACTGCAAATTCAAAAAGATTTTTAGGCTCACAGTCAACATTTGCTCCAACATCTAGTACAAGTACGTTTTGAGCATCACTAGTAGGCATCAAAGTAGCTATAGCCGGACGGCTAACGCCTTTGATTCTACCTATTCTAAGAGTTGCCAAACTCATACTAGCACCGCTATGTCCGGCACTTACTATGGCATCGGCCTTACCCTCACGTACTAACTCAACAGCTTTATAAATAGAACTGTCTTTTCTTTTCAAACCATCTGTAGCACCGTCTTTCATTTCGATAACGTCACTAGCTTCCAAAAACTCTACTCTATCAATTAGAGACTTTGGAATAAAGTGAGCAATCTCATCTTTTTTACCTACCGCAACGGCACTAAAACGATTATTCATTTTAAGGGCTTCTACTAAGCCTTCCATGATAGGTGCAGGACCGAAATCCCCACCCATTGCATCTATAGCAATCTTTATCATTAGTTTTTATATTCACCTGTAGTTGGGTTTACGTTGTGTGGCATCTTCCATGTGCTGTCTGTATCTTTTACAGGTCTTTTTAACGTAATTTTATAATGAGTTCTTCTTTTTGCACTTCTTGTATGACTCACTCTTCTCTTAGGTACTGCCATTTTCTATCCTTTATTTGATTTAAAATTCTTTTTCTAACATTTGACTATCACCCATACACTCGGTACAAATATGATAATCACTTTTTATAGATTCCAACTCACCGTTTAAGATATCATCAAAATCTAAAATTCCATCGTACGTTTCAACAATATCAAGTTCCGTATCTTCATCTGATGAATAAACACCGTCACTTACGATTAACTCAATATTCTCATTCAAAGTTAAATTTATGTCTTTCCCACATCTAGAACATATTGTTTCCAATGTTCCGCTTATCGTGGCTTCAATTTTAACTAACTCTTGTGACATTTTACAAAAAGTCCCCTCAAAATTAACTAAATTGTAATTAATTTGAAAGTTTTTTTTGCTAAATGGTACTTTTTTAAACTCTATTTGCATAGTTGATTAACAAATTTCTCTTTTTGAAAAGAAAAACTCTATTTCGATTTTTGCATTTTCTAAAGAATCACTTCCGTGAACTGCGTTTGCATCAATACTTTCAGCAAAATCCGCTCTTATTGTTCCAGCTGCTGCCTCTTTTGGATTTGTAGCACCCATAAGTTCTCTGTTCTTTAATACTGCATTTTCACCTTCAAGTACACTTACTACTACAGGTCCGCTTATCATAAACTCTACTAAGTCTTTGAAGAAAGGTCTGTGTGAGTGTACAGCATAGAAAGCTTCAGCATCAGCTTGGCTTAATTGCATTTTTCTAGTAGCAGCTATTCTTAATCCGTTTGTTTCGAATCTATCAAGAATTTTACCTACTACACCTTTTTTAACTGCATCTGGCTTGATTATAGACAATGTTTGTTCCATTTTTTTCTCCGTCTCTTTTATGTTTTCTTTTTGAGTCGCGGATTATACCGAAATTTTTGCAAAAAAGCAAGAGTTTTGTAGAAGCGTAAAAAATGTGATTATAAAAAATAGGCAAAAAAACTTTAACGTAGGTCTAGAAGTAGAATATTTTATGGTGCATAAAGCACCACAAAATATAAAATTAATCTTGGATTACAGGCTCACCGTCAACTGCACCCTCAGTTTTAGGACTATCCCAAACTATACAGCCTTCAGTTGGACATGCTTCAGCACATGCCGGAGTATCGTGGTGACCTACACACTCAACACATTTATCAGCAAATACATAATAAATATCTTCACCTGTCGGGTTCTCATCGTTATCTACGATTGCTTCTGTTGGGCACTCATCAAGACATGCATCACAACTTATACATAAATCAGTAATTTTTACTGCCATTTTATTCTCCTAATTTTTATTTAGAAGAAACTTTATCAAATCTAAAATAAAAAAGACTTTAAAGTTGTTTTAAAAAAACCTTAATTTTATCAACCTTATCTATTTTTTCCCAACTAAACTCGTCCAAAGCCCTACCAAAATGCCCATAACTAGCAGTTTTTTTATAAATCGGCCTTAATAAATCAAGCTCTTTGATTATTCCTGACGGTGTCAAAGGAAACACCTTTTTTACACACTCTTCAATCAATTCTTCTTGTATACTTGATGTATTATGTGTATTTACCATAACTGAAACAGGCTCACTTATACCTATTGCATAAGATATTTGTATCGTAGCTTTTTTACATACACCGCTTGCAACAAGATTTTTTGCTATATATCTAGCCATATACGATGCACTTCTATCTACTTTTGTAGGGTCTTTACCGCTAAAGGCACCCCCACCGTGAGGAGAAGCTCCACCGTAAGTATCGACTATGATTTTTCTCCCCGTTAACCCGGTATCACCTGCCGGTCCACCTATTACAAACCTTCCGGTAGGATTTATATGTATAATAGTATCTTTATCAAGAAGGTCTTTTGGAATAATAGGCTTTATTACATCTTCTACAATCCCATCTTTTAAAATATCCATAGGAACTTCAGCCGAGTGCTGAGATGATATTATTATAGTATGAACTCTTTTTATCTTATCTCCATCATATTCTAGTGTAACTTGAGTTTTACCGTCAGGTCTAAGATAAGGTAATGTGCCATTTTTTCGTACTATCGATAAACGTTCAGCCAATTTATGAGCAAGAATTATAGCCATAGGCATAAGTTCCGGTGTCTCGTCGCAAGCATAACCAAACATCATCCCCTGATCCCCGGCTCCTAGTTCACCGTCACTATGGTCTACCCCTTGAGCTATATCGGGACTTTGCTCCCCTACTCCGTTTAAAACACCTGCACTTCTATAATCAAATCCAAAACTTGCATCGGTATAGCCTATCTCACGGATAACTTCCCTTGCTATTTCAGCCAACGGTGCATAGGTTTGAGTTTTTATTTCACCCCCTATGATACAATAACCGTTTGAAAGCATCGTTTCACACGCCACCCTAGCAGTAGGGTCACGCTCTATAATATAGTCCAATATTGCATCGCTTATTTGGTCAGCCATCTTATCAGGATGACCTTCAGTTACGGATTCACTTGTAAATAGATAGTTTTTAGTCATAATATCTCCAATAGTTTATAATACTTTGGAAGATTGTATCGTATTTGATTTTAAATAGAGATTAGAAAGAAAAGTAGAATATTAGTAATTGGTATATTGGTTACTAGTGTATTAGTAAGACAAACTAATAACTAATACACCAATTACCAATTACCAAAAATAGGTTTTACAACCTATTTTTTATTTTTTAAGAACTTTTGCTACAGCTTTACCTATATCTGCTGGACTTACTACAACGGTAACTCCTGCAGCTTCAAGAGCAGCCATTTTTTCAGCAGCTGTTCCTGCACCGCCGCTTATGATAGCTCCGGCATGACCCATTCTTTTACCTTTTGGTGCAGTTTGACCTGCAATAAATGCAACTACGGGTTTTTTGATATTTTCTTTTATGAAATGAGCAGCTTGGATTTCCAAATCTCCACCGATTTCACCTATCATAACTATTGCTTTAGTTTCAGGGTCTGCTTCAAACATAGGAAGAAGTTGTTTGTATGAAAGACCTATTATCGGGTCTCCACCGATACCTACAGCCGTAGTAATACCGAAACCTTCGCTACATACTTGGTTTGCACTTTCGTATGTTAATGTTCCTGATTTAGAGATAAGACCTACGTTTCCTTTTTTGAAAATAAAACCTGGCATAATACCTATTTTACACTCATCAGCCGTGATAATACCAGGGCAGTTTGGCCCTATTGTCATCATATTTCTTTTTTTAGCATAATGTTTAGCCATCATCATATCTTTTACAGGCGCACCTTCAGTTATAATAACAGCTAGCGTAATACCTGCATCAGCAGCTTCCATTACCGCATCTGCAACAAAAGCAGGTGGAACGAATATCATAGATACAGTTGCACCGGTTGCTTTTACGGCTTCAGATACGGTATTGAATACCGGTTGTCCTAAATGCTCACTTCCACCTTTACCCGGAGTAACACCGCCTACTATTTTTGTACCGTATGCCATACATTGCTCTGCATGGAAAGAACCCTCTTTACCCGTGAATCCTTGAACGATTACTTTTGTATCTTTATTTACTAAAATAGACATTTTTACTCCTTACTTAGCCGCTGCTTCAACAGCTTTTTTAGCACCGTCAGCCAAATCTGTTGCAGCTACGATGTTTGCTATTCCTGCATTATTTAAAATATCAGCCGCTTCTTTTGCGTTTGTTCCGTCAAGTCTTACAACTACAGGTACATTTACATCTACAAGTTTTGTAGCTTCTAAGATACCGTTTGCAACTCTATCACATCTTACGATTCCACCGAAAATATTTACGAATATCGATTTAACGTTTTTATCTTTTAATATAATCTCAAAACCTTTTGCAACAGTCTCAGGATTTGCTCCGCCACCCACGTCTAGGAAGTTTGCAGGTTTACCGCCGACATAATTGATAGTATCCATAGTACCCATCGCTAGACCTGCACCGTTTACCATACAACCTACGTTTCCGTCAAGTTTGATATAACTTAAACCGTATTTTCCGGCTTCTATTTCAGTAGGTTCTTCTTCACTTAAATCTCTCATTTCAGATATAGTGTTTTGTCTATAAAGTGCGTTGTTATCAAAGCCCATTTTTGCATCAAGTGCTAAAAATCTTCCGTCACCTGTTTTGATAAGCGGGTTGATCTCTATCATTTCTGCATCATTATCCATATAAACTCTATATAATGCACTTGCAAATTTGATAAAAGTATTGATTTCCTCTTTCGGTAAACCTAAACCGAAAGCAAGTTCTCTACCGTGGAAACCTTGGAAACCTATAGTGGGGTCTATAGCAACTTTTACGATTTTCTCAGGACTATTATGAGCAACCTCTTCAATCTCCATACCACCTTCGGTTGAAGCCATCATTACAGGCATCTCTAATGCTCTGTCTAAAACCATTCCAAGATAATATTCAGCTTTAATATCAGCACCCTCTTCTATGTAAACTTTTTGAACAAGTTTACCTTCCGGTCCTGTTTGATGTGTTACAAGAGTCATTCCTAAAATTTTAGAAGCCCAATCTTTAACCTCTTCGGTACTTCTAGCAAGTTTAACACCGCCTCCTAGACCTCTTCCTCCTGCATGAATTTGAGCTTTTACAACCCAAATACTACCACCAAGTTCTTGTGCGACTTTTACAGCTTCATCAGGTGTATAAGCAATGTGTCCTCTTGGAGTAGGAACACCGTATTTTTTAAATATCTCTTTTGCTTGATATTCGTGAATATTCATAATCTCATCCTTATCTTGAAATTCTTTTGAAAATATACCAATATGTAACTTATTTCTACTTTATTTCGTATTGACTTCTACCCATTTGATACAAATCGTTACCTTTTGTATCATTGATAACCGTCACCGGAAAGTCTTTAACTTCTAATCTTCTAACAGCCTCAGGACCTAGTTCAGGGTATGCTATTACCTCTGCACTAATTATCTTTTTGCCTAGTAACGCTCCAGCTCCACCAGTAGCACCGAAATAAACACCTTTGTGTTCTACACAAGCATTTATAACGTCTGCATTTCTTTTACCCTTACCTATCATACCGCGAGAACCGTGTTTGAGGAGCGTAGGAGAATAAGTATCCATTCTATAACTTGTAGTTGGACCTGCACTTCCTATAGGTTCACCCGGTTTTGGAGGTGTAGGACCTACGAAATATATAACACTTCCTTCTAAATCAAAAGGGAGTTCCTTGCCTTCGTTTATCAAATCAACAAGTCTTTTGTGAGCTGCATCTCTTGCTGAATATATAATACCGCTTAGATATACTATGTCACCACTGTTTAGTTTGGTAACATCTTCTTCTTTAAGGGGTGTTGTTAAATAATATGTTTGACTCATTTTTTTCCTTTAAAAGGATGAAGGACAAAGGATGAAGGATGAAGGATTTATTTGTCTTATTATTCCTTCACCCTTTAACCTTAAACCTTTACCCTAAATAACAATATGTGTATGTCTTGAACTGTGGCACTGTACGTTTACGGATACAGGCAATGATGCGATATGACAAGGGTTTGATTCTATATGAACGGCTAAAACAGTTTGCGTTCCACCCATTCCCATAGCACCGATTCCTAGTTTATTGAGTTCCGTTAAAATTTGTTTTTCAAATTCTTTCATCTCTTCATCATCGTTTGTAGTACCTATTTCTCTAAAAAGGGCATGTTTACTAGACATTGCAGCTTTTTCAAAAGTACCGCCGATACCGACTCCAACTATAATAGGAGGACATGGATTTGGACCTGCGTCGGATATAACTTGTTTTACAAACTTTAGTACACCCTCTTTTCCTGCAGCCGGAGCAAGAACCGTAGCACGGCTTACGTTTTCGCTTCCACCGCCTTTTGCAGCATATTCTATATCTATTTTATCCCCAGGAACTAAATCAAAATGGATAATAGCAGGTAGGTTGTACCCTACTTTGTCTTTTAGATTTGCTCTGCTAAAAGGCTCACAAGTACTAGCTCTTAAATAAGCATCTTTATAGCCTTGTTCCGTTCCTTTGTTTATAGCATCTCTAAAAGTTCCACCCACAAGCTTCACATCTTCGCCTACTTTTACAAAAAATACCGCAAGTCCCGTATCTTGGCAAAGAGGTCTTGCTTCTGCTTTAGCAATGTCTGCATTTTCAAGAAGTTGTCTTAAAACTTCACGACTTACCTCTGATTTTTCGTCATTATAAGCTCTTTGCAAAGCTTCATAGGCATCTTTCGGTAAAACCGTACCGCAATGAACGATAATATCTCTTACAGCTTTTACAAGAGTCTCAAATTGTACTTCTCTCATTAAATTAACCTAATTATTTATTTTCAAAAAATTTATGTTTATGCAATGCATCAAAAAGCTCTTGAACGCTAGCAACAGATTTTGCAAATCTTCCTGCTTGTTCTTCATTTAAGTTTGCCTCGATAACCTTCTCTGCTCCACCTGCACCTAGCATAACCGGAACACCGCTTACTATATCGCTATATCCGTATTCACCTTGTAACATAACGGCACATGGATAAATTTGTTTCGTATCTTTTAAAATAGCTTCTACCATTATTGCAGTTGCTTTTGCAGGTGCATAATATGCCGAACCGGTTTTTAAGTAGCTTACTATCTCAGCACCGCCGTTTTTAGTTTTTGCTACTATTTCATCTATCTCATCCCATGTCAAAAGGTCAGTCAAAGGAACACCGGCAACTGTCGAAAATCTTGGAAGCGGAACCATATCATCACCATGTCCACCCATTACGGAAGCTCTTATTTGACCCGCTCCGTAACCTAGTTTTTCATAAATAAAGTGAGCCATTCTAGCACTATCAAGAATACCTGCCATACCGACTACTCTATTTCTAGTCCATCCACTTTCTCTTAGTGCCACATAAACCATAGCATCTAACGGATTTGAAACAGGAACAATAATAGCATCAGGTGCGTATTTAACTATATCAGCTACAACTTCTCTCATAACTTGAGCATTCACAAGAAGTAAATCATCTCTACTCATTCCCGGTTTTCTAGGGCTTCCTGCAGCTATTACAACAACATCACTCCCGGCTATATCACTTGCATCTTCTGCAGCTGTTACTATAGTATGGGTTCTTGCGGCATTTGCAGCTTGGCTCATATCCAAAGCCATCCCCTTTGCACGATCTGTTTTATTGTCTCTTAAAACTACTTCATGAGCAGCACCATTCATAGCCAATATATATGCTACCGTTGATCCAACGTTACCGGCACCGATTATCGTTACTTTTTTACCTCTCATTTTCATCCTTTTTGCATAGTTTATAAACCCACAAAAGGTTAAGGCTAAGTTTAGCTCTATCGATATTCTAGCACTAAACTTAATCTTAACCGTTTACTTTGAGGTTTTAGGGATTAGAAAATTCTAATCCCTATAATATCGTAATTTTCTTTAGAAATTTAAATAACTATCAAACAACCGATTAAATTGAATCTATAATGTTATTTAACGTAGCACTCGGTCTCATAGCTTTACTTGCTTTTGCAAAATCAGGTCTATAATATCCACCAATATCTTGTGGTTTACCTTGTGCAGCTATCAACTCTGAGTTTATTTTATCTTCATTTGCTTTTAAATCAGCATAAACTTTTGTAAATTTGGCTTTCAATTCAGCATCATCATTTTGATTTGCTAAAGCTTCAGCCCAGTATAGAGCTAAATAGAAGTGACTTCCTCTATTATCGATACTTCCTATTTTTCTTGCAGGAGATTTGTCTTCTACAAGGAATTTGTCATTTGCTAAATCCAAAGTTTTTGCTAAAACAGCTGCTTTTTTGTTATCAAATGTATTTGCAAGGTGCTCTAAACTTACTTGAAGTGCCAAGAACTCACCTAAACTATCCCATCTTAAATATCCCTCTTGTTCAAATTGTTGAACGTGTTTAGGAGCTGAACCGCCTGCACCTGTTTCAAATAATCCACCACCGTTTAATAACGGTACTATTGAAAGCATTTTTGCACTTGTTCCAAGTTCTAAAATTGGGAAAAGGTCTGTTAAATAATCTCTTAATACGTTTCCTGTTGCAGAAATAGTATCTTGACCTTTTCTGATTCTTTCTAAAGAATAAGCCATAGCTTTTTCAGGAGCAAGAATTTCTATCGTTAAACCTTTTGTATCATGTTCTGACAAATATTTGTTAACCTTTGCAATAATTTGTGCATCGTGTCCTCTATTGCTATCTAACCAAAATACTACAGGAGTATTTGATAATCTAGCTCTAGTAACAGCAAGTTTAACCCAGTCTTTTATCGCTACATCTCTTGTTCTAGACATTCTCCAAATATCACCAGCTTCTACTTCATGAGTCATCAATACGTTTCCGTTACCGTCAACTACTCTTACTGTTCCATCTGCAGGAATTTCAAACGTTGTCGGATGTGAACCGTACTCTTCAGCTTTTTGAGCCATTAGACCTACGTTTGAAACCGTTCCCATTGTAGTAACGTCAAGTTTACCTTTTGTTCTTACATCATCCATAATCTCTGCATACATTGTTGCATAACATCTATCAGGAATAACAGCTAAACAATCTTGTACTTTTCCTTCACTATTCCACATTTTACCGCCGTCTCTTACAACAACCGGCATAGAAGCATCAATGATAACATCATTTGGAACATGTAAATTTGTTATACCTTTGTCACTGTCAACCATTGCTATACTTGGTCTTTTTGTATAAACAGCCATTATATCGGCTTCGATTTCAGCTTTTTTGTCTGCCGGTAATTTTGCAATTCTTGCATAAACATCACCAAGACCGTTTTTAACATTTACACCTATTTCTTTGAAAGTAGCAGCATGTTTTTCAAATACGTCTTTGTAAAATACCGTAACAAAATGACCGAACATAATAGGGTCACTTACTTTCATCATAGTCGCTTTTAAGTGAACCGAATATAAAAGACCGTCTTTTTGTGCTTCAGCTATTGATTCTTCTATAAATGCTCTCAAAGCTCTAACACTCATAAATGTACCGTCAAGAACTTCACCGTCCGTTGATTTTAAACCATCTTTTAAAGTTACAACGCTTCCGTCTTTTTTTGCAAGTTCTATTTTAAATGAACCGCCTTTTTCTACACACACAGATTTTTCATTACCGTAAAAATCTCCGCTTGTCATATGAGAAACGTGTGCTTTTGAACCTTCACTAAAATCTCTTAGTTTATGTGGGTTTCTTTTTGCATAATTTTTAACAGGTGTAGCACATCTTCTGTCGCTATTTCCCTCTCTAAGTACTGGATTAACAGCACTTCCTAAACATTTTGAATATGCCTCTTGCACAGCTTTTTCTTCATCAGTTGATGGATTTTCCGGATAATCAGGAAGTTTGTAACCTTTTGCTTGTAACTCTTTAATAGTTGCTATCAACTGAGGAACGGAAGCACTAATATTCGGTAGTTTTATAATATTTGCCTCTTTTTTAAGTGCTAACTCACCTAGTTCTGCCAAATAATCAGTCATTCTTTGTTCTTCAGGAAGCCAAGGACTCAAGTTTGCTATAACCCTTCCGCTCAAAGAGATATCTCTTGTTTCTACTGCAACACCAGCTGCTTTAGTAAAACCGTTTACGATTGGTAACAATGAGTAAGTTGCCAAAGCCGGAGCTTCGTCAATTTCCGTCCAGATAATTTTTGTATTTGCCGACATTTTCAATTCTCCTAAAAGTTGTTTATTGGATAATTGAATAGTAACATTTAAATTCATAGTGTAGGATAAAGTTACACACAACTGCTAAAAAAAAGCAAATGTGTGTTACTTTTTGTCACAATGCTATTTGATACTCTCAAAAAGCGACTTAATATCAATAGGTTTTGCAGGCTCGTTAAATACGGAAGGCTCGATTTGATTCTTTGTATGAATCTGCGGTACTGGCTCTTTTTTCATACTAACAGGCATACTTTTCACCTTTAGTTCTTCAGCTTTTGTGTAACTAATATTATCAACATGTTCTTTATACGTTTTACTAAAAATATGCGTAGTCGTAGTTTTATCACGTACAAAATACAAAAAGTCCGTATTTTTAGGCTTTATGGCTGCCACCAAGGCATTTAGAGATACGTTACATACGGGATGTTCAGGCAACCCCTTGAATTTATAGGTATTATAAGAACTTTCATCGTCTTTAATTATAGTCGGCGTAATAGACCTTTTTGAAAACTCACCGTATTTTAAGGTTCCATCCATTTGTAACGGCATACCGCGTCTTAGTCTGTTATAAATAACACTTGCGACAAGAGGCATTTCTTGTTCATTAGCTGCCTCTTTTTGAACTATCGACGCAACGGTAAGATACATATACCAGTGATCTTTATCATATCTACCGAATATTTTTTTACTAACTTCTGAATACTTTCTTTGAGTATGACTAATAAGATAATAAACAAGATATTGTTCATCCATTCCTATCGGAATATTGTAAGTTTCAGCCAAAATATTACCGTCATCTTTAACTTTCATATCACTATAAACTTCCATAAGTTTATCGTATGAAAGATTCATTTCGGAACTTATTTTAATAAAAAAATCATGATATGTTTCACCCGGTATCAGAGTAACGCTTTTCATAGCTGCTTTTGATGTCGTAAGTTGATACAAAAAATCACCTTTCGTCATTTTCGTAGAACCTAAATCTATCCAACCGCTTTGAGGGTATCCCAAGAACAACCTCATATAAAGATTATCGATGCTATTTAACTCATACCCACTTTTAGATAAATATGATATAATGCTGTTCGTCGAACCCTGAGGTATAAAAATAATCCTAGATGAATGTACGTTAATACTCAGATAAAACGAAATAGATATTATTAATACGGAAATTAATTCAAATATGAACAAACTTTTTACCGCTATATTTCTTATATTTCTGCTTATTGTAGCCGCCTTGTACGTAAAAATTAGATATTTCGGCGTAAGTATAGACAATTTTAGGTTTAATTCTTATTATGTGGAACAAATATACATAAAATTAGACGATAAATTGACCCTAACAGCCCATAAAATTGAACTAGGCAAAATTGAAGAAACAACGGATGAAGATATAGATATTAAACAAACCGTAACCTATATTTGGGAGATTCTAAAATATTTCAACAAAATAGAAGTAGGACTTTGTGCTATCAAAGATGAAGAGTTTTCAATATCCTATAACCAAGAGAAGTTTTTCTTTAACAATAATATAATTACCGTAAATGCAAAACCTACTTTAAGAAACAATATAGTAGAGCTGGATATAGAATCTTTACTAATAAAAAACTATAACATAACGACTTCGGGCAAAATCAAAATAGATTTAAACAAACTTGATATGAATTATTTCGGTGAATTTAACTATGAAGCGGTAGCGGGAAGTTTGGGTATAAATGTAACAAAAAACTATATAGATTTTTTTATAGACACAAAAGAGATAGAAAATATCAAATTTGTCAAAAATTTTGTTGACTTACACCCTACTATAGAACAATGGATGTATGATAGCGTTTTTGGTGAATATAGTCTTAACTATCTAAAAGGTAGATTTGATTTGACCCAACAAACCGTATTAATCAACTCATTGGAAGGAAAAGCCAACGTAAAAAATGCAAAAATAAGATTTCATGAAAAATTAGATTTTGTTAATACTAAAAATATAGAAGTCATATACCAAAACAATACATTATCGTTTAACCTTACAGACCCGATATACAAAAACATATCTATAGATGGTAGTTTTGTAGAAATATCTGATTTGGTAAATGCACCTAAACCGACTCTACTGGTAAATATAAAAACCGATTATCTGCTTGACAATAAAATATTGAATATTTTAAAAGCATACGATATAGATATGCCTCTCATACAAGAAAACGGAAATACTCAAGCAAGCGTAATGATAAAAGTTGATTTGACGGATTCTAGTGTTCATGCAAGCGGTTCATTTGATATAAATAATGCCTATATCAAAATAGGTAATTTTGATTTTTTTGCAAGAAAAGGTAATGTTTTATTACAAGATTACCTCATACAAGTTAAAAACTTTGATGCTTCAATAAAAGATTTAATAGATGCTACGGGAAATATGACTATAGATACAAATACACAGATGATTAAAGGTACGGGTAATATTACAAAGTTTAAAGTAAAAGCTCAAAAAAATGAGCTTATAAATATCACAAACCATACAACTGATTTTTCTTATGATTTAACAAACAGTACTCTTACTCTTGATAATCTAGCGTTCATATTACAACAAAAAGATGATATTTTTGATATTCGTTTAGATAATTTACTGTTATTACAACCATATTTAAATAAAGATATAGATTTATCAAATATCGAAAAATGTGTCTTAAATTTAAAATTCAAAGATTATTCGGATATTATATTCAATACAAACATAACTTTTAAAGATTCCATACTATATAAAAACAATGAACCATTAAAATCATATGATTTTAATGGTTCATACAAACAAGATATATTATCCTTGATAGATTCTAACAATACGATAAGCATGACCATAAATGATGATGACATCAATATTGATTTTAAAGATTATGACATGTATTATAAAGATACTCAAGATGATACGAATGATGAATATTTTAAGTATACATTGACAATTAATTCAACTAACGGCAAACTATTTTACAATGACTCAAATATATTATTTGATAATTTTAAGTTAGTTAAATCAGGTTACGATACGTCGTTTATCTCAAACTATCAAAGTAGCACTTTAGAGGTCAAAAAGCAAAAAGAATCAACTAAAATAAAAGGTATAAATCTTAATGATACGTTTGTAAATACCTTTATAGATAAAAATATCATAAAAAACGGCATAGTAAATATAGATTTGCAAAAATCAAATTCCAAAGATTCAGTATATCTAGGGACAATTAACATAGAAGAGAGTACGTTACAAAATATTGCACTTTTGAATAATTTACTTACTTTTATAGAGACATCTCCTGCTATTATCAATCCACTCTTGGCTATACCTTCAGCTTATAGGGCTCTCAAAGACGGTATAGGTTATGACGGTTTTTTGGTCAAGAACGGTAATCTTAACGTCACATACGATACTCAAAATAATGTATTCAATATCTATGAAGGATATTTGCAAGGTTCCAGATCTGATTTAGTAGGTAATCTTCAAATTGATAGAAAAAATAGGTTACTAGACGGCAACATAAGCGTAGTAATACTAAAAGACTACACAAAAGTGGTAAAACATATTCCGGTTATTGGATATATATTCTTGGGTGACGATGAGAGCGTCACACTATCCACAAAGGTAAGCGGTGATATAGATGACCCAAAAATTGAAACTTTTGCAACTTCAGATGCACTAAACGGAGCTACAAATATACTTAAGAGGATAATAACTTCTCCACTTAAGATATTTGAATAAAAACTATCTATTCGTTTCTAAGGACATCCAAAACATCGATTTTGGTTGCTTTATATGCAGGATATAAAGAGGCTAGATATACTATTGTAAGTGAACCGAAAAGTATCATCAAAAAATCACTCACGGCTAACTCTAAAGGTAATTTTGAAGTACCGTAAACATCTGCAGGTAAAGATATAATATCAAATCTATCAAGTATAAACATACCGCTAAAACCAAAAACAAGTCCTATCACTATTCCGCTTACACCGATAATCATACCCAAACGTAAAAATATGATTTTTATCTCTTTTGCAGAAACCCCCATAGAAAGCATCAATGCTATCTCTTTTCTTCTACTCATTACGGTCATCAGAAGTGAACTAATGATATTTAAAGATGCTATCAAAATAATCAACATCAATACAACAAACAATGCCCTTTTTTCAAGTTCCATAGCTGCAAAAAAATTACCGTTTTGTTGCCACCATCCGACTACGCCTACATCAAAAGGTAATACACTTCTAATATCATTTATATCTTTAAAAGGGTCTTTGGAATAAATATGTATACCGTCATATACATTTTCATTTTTTCCCAAAATACTAGATAAAGCCTCTATTGATGTATACATATAAGCGTTATCATAAGCATTTAGACCTGATTTAAAACTAGATGCTATCTCAAATCTTTTCATTTTAGGCATCATAGATAGCCCACTTGGCGTTATATTGGTAAAATATAAAGTAACCTTCTCATTGCCGTAAGAGTGTACGTTTTCTTTAATACCGTTACCAACTATCAAATCATATTTATCAAAAATTCTACCGCCTACGGCTTCTTTATATATTGAGTTTACAAGTGCTTCTTTAGTACTATCTACTCCAAATACAACCCCTCCGGCCATTTTTTTATTGTGTTCAACGATAGCTTGAGTAGATATATAAGGGGAAAATATAAAATTTGGGAATTTCTCTTCTAGCACCGTTACAAGCTCTTTGGTAACACTATTTTCCATTTTTGGATAGATGCTTAAAGGGTAATTCATAGTAAAAAGTTTTCGTTCAAACTCTTTTTGCGTACCGTTCATTATAGCCATAGTAAGGATAAGTACCATTATACCGACGGCAACACCTAAAAAAGCCAAAATACCGCTGATACTTATAAATGGATTTGTTTTGTCAAATCTCAAGTACTTAAATATGATATAGTTAATAAATTTTTTATTCATTGTTATTATCTAGCTAATAAACCTTTTTTAGGACCGCTTACACCGCAACACTGTTTATATTTTTTGCCGCTTCCGCAAGGGCAAGGCTCATTTCTTGCAATTTTCTTTTCTAAAGCTGCACTTAAATCGGTATTAGTAATAGAATTTTTGGTACTTTCTTCCATATCATGAACGATATTTTCAATAACCTCTTTTTCTCTCTCTTCACCTTTTAGTCTTAAAGAAAACAACACTTTCACGATTTCCAATTTAATAGAAGCGATAAGCTCCATAAACATATTGTAACTCTCTTTTTTATACTCTACTAGAGGATCTTTTTGGTTGTATCCTCGAAGACCGATACCTGTTTTTAGAGTATCCATAGAATACAAATGGTCTCTCCATGCATTATCTAAGATTTGGAGGTATAAGATTCTCTCTATTTCACTTCTTTGTTCAGGTGCTGCTATGCTCATTTTTTCATTGTAATTATCCATTAAAAGTTCTACTATTTTAGACTCTAAATCGAAATAACTTTCACTTCGTATAGACTCCATAGAAAGTTCAAGATTTAATTCCTCTTTGATTTTGAGCAGTATTCCGTCATAATTAAACTCGTCTGAGTTCATACCATCAATAATATCAAAATCAGATAACGTGGTTTGTACATATTCCACTATATTTTCTTCAAGTTTACTTTTTATATCAAATTCAGGATTTAAAAGCTCATCCCTAAAGTTGTAGATAACTTTTCTTTGTTTATTTGCTACGTCATCATACTCTAGTAAGTGCTTTCTACTCTCAAAGTGCATAGATTCTACTTTCTTTTGAGCATTTTCAATAGCACGCGTTACCATTTTTGATTCTATATGTTCCCCCTCTTGGATACCTATTCTCTCCATAATAGTTTTGATTCTATCGCTACCGAAGATTCTAAGTAGGTTATCTTCCAAACTCAAATAAAATTGCGACTCACCCACATCACCTTGTCTTCCGCTTCTTCCACGAAGCTGATTGTCTATCCTTCTACTTTCGTGTCTTTCGGTACCTATAATAGCAAGACCGCCAAGTGCTTTGATTTCATCGGTTAGCTTAATATCGACACCACGCCCAGCCATATTTGTAGCTATGGTTACGGCTCCTCTTTTTCCGGCTTCAGCTATTATTTCAGCCTCTTTATCGTGTTGTTTTGCATTTAGCACCGTATGAGGGATTTTCTCTTTTTTCAAAATAGCGTTTAATAATTCACTTTTTTCTATACTTGCAGTTCCCACAAGTACGGGCTGACCTTTTTCGTGAAGCTCTTTTATTCTTTTGCAAACAGCCTCGAATTTTTCCCTCTCGCTTTTGTAAACAAGATCGTTTTTATCCATTCTTTGAATAGGAACGTTTGTAGGTATAGAGACGACATCAAGATTATAAATCTCTGCAAACTCAGTAGCTTCAGTTTGAGCAGTACCCGTCATACCTGCGATTTTGTTGTACATCCTAAAATAATTTTGGAATGTTACGTCTGCTAGGGTTTGGGATTCATCTTGTATTTTTACACCCTCTTTTGCTTCTAATGCTTGATGAAGCCCGTCACTAAATCTTCTTCCTTCACTAAGTCTTCCGGTAAACTCATCTACTATAATTACTTGGTTATCTTTTACGACATAGTCGACATCCTTTACGAATAGATAGTTTGCTTTCAATGCTTGGTCAAGATAGTGTGATAATTTTGCATTTTCCAAAGAGTAAAGATTGTCCACGCCGAAAAGTTTTTCTGCATTTTTGATACCTTCTTCAGTTAGCAATATAACTCTATTTTTTTCATCAACCGTAAAATCACCGGTAGTTCTAACAGGCTCATCAGGTTTTGTAGGTTCTATTCTTTCACCTTTTTCTAACTGTTGTGCAACTTGATTTGCTTGTTCATAGTGTGTACTTTTTCTATTTGTAGGACCGCTTATTATAAGCGGTGTTCTTGCCTCATCTATCAAAATAGAGTCAACTTCATCGACTATTACGAAATTATGTGCTCTTTGAACTTTCTCATTTAAAGAGTATTTCATATTATCTCTTAGATAATCAAATCCATACTCATTATTAGTACCGTAAAGAATATCACAGTTATATTGAGCTTTTTTAAGTTCGTCATCATACATACCGCTTGTAATAACACCTACGCTATACCCTAAGAAATTATACAAAGGTTCCAAATCCCTAGCATCCCTTGAAGCTAAGTAATCATTTACCGTTACTACGTGTACACCTTTACCGCTCATAGCATTAAGAGCAACAGCCAAAGTAGCAACAAGTGTTTTACCCTCACCAGTTTTCATCTCGGCAATTCTTCCGTCATGTAAAACCATACCGCCTATAAGTTGTACGTCATGGTGTCTCATATTAAGTGTTCTTTTAGAAGCTTCTCTCGTAATAGCAAAAGAATCTACCAAAACATCATCTAACTGTTTTTGATTTTCTTGTATACTTTTTTTGATTTCTTCAAATCTTTGTTTTAATTCATCATCACTAAAAGCAGAATAAAATTCCTCTTTTGCATTAATTTGTGCTACAATTTTTTTGTATTTTTTTATCTCTTTATCGTTTTTTGTACCGAAAATCTTAGTTAAAAAGCCTATCATAAAACTATCCCTTTTTCTTTATCGTAACATTATACCTATTATGGTACTATTTCGGCTTGATTATACCAAATTATACTTTAAAGGAATCATCTTTGAGAATTTTTATAATATTCTGTTTGATTTTATCAAATATTTATGCTTTAGGCGCCATTAAAACATTTAATGCCGACTTTATCCAATCCGTAAAAAATCCTTCAGGTAATAAAGTAGAGTATACCGGCAACATAGTAATCGATACCGATAGTAAAATAGCTTGGTTTTATAAAACTCCGGTTGAAAAAAATATATATATTTTAAATAAAGCCGTAACTATAATAGAACCGCAAATAGAACAAGTAATTTTTACAAAACACAATGTGCAAATAGACCTTTTTTCCATTATAGAAAAAGCTTCTGCAAAAAAAGAAAATTTTACACATAAAATAGATTCTCAAACCTATAATATCAAAGTTGCAAAATCAGGTGATATTACCGGTATCGAATATTTTGATGAGTTTGAAAATAATGTAACTATAACATTTAATAAAACATCTTACAATCAAAAAATAAAACCTAAAATATTTGAGTTTACTATACCTTCATCTTACGATATTCTTTATAAGTAATTTTTGGGTACAATTCACAAAAGGTATAATAGATAATAGCTTGGAAACTTTGTTTTCAAGAGGAAAGTCCGAGCTGCAGTGAGGCAGGGCTTCATTTAACAAATGACTAGAGTAATCTAAGGGACAGTGCAACAGAAAGCAAACAGCCGATTTTCGGTGATGGTGAAACGGCGGTGTAAGAGACCGCCAGACTTTTGAGTAATCTTAAGTGCTATGCAAACCCAGCCCGCAGCAAGAACGATATGGTAAAAGCTTCACATAAAGGTCGTTCGCAAGAGCTTTTGAGTGATCAAAAGACTTAGATAAATTATTATCAAATACAGAACTCGGCTTACAATTATACCTTTTTAAACACATCTTCTAGAGCAGATAATCTTCACTATGCTCAATACTAGGAAACTCTATCACAAAACAAGCCCCCATACTGAATTCAGTAGTAATATTTTGTACGGTTATTTGACCGTTAAAGTGATTTTGAATTATTTGATTACTCATATAAAGACCTAACCCCGTCCCTTGATGCTGATGTTTTGTAGTAAAATAAGGGTCAAATATTTTTTCTTGTATCTCCTCTTTTATTCCGCCACCGTTATCTTTTACCTCTATTCTTATGTTATTATTTTTATAGACAAAGAAATCATAACATGCTTATCATAAACCCGGATTATGCAATAACCAAACCTTAACCTAAACCAAACTCCCATAAAATAGTATT